>JAFDHR010000178.1 GCA_019308645.1 Deltaproteobacteria bacterium | reverse complement strand
CTTTTTCCAAAACTTGGGGCCTTAAGAGACCCATTCCTTTTCAAGGATATGGACAGGGCAGTTGAGCTGATACAAAGTTTTATTGTAAAGAAAAAAAAGATAACAATTTATGGTGACTACGACGCAGATGGAATAACTGCTACATCTCTTCTATTTGATTTTTTCTCCAGATTAAAAATACCGATTTCCTTTTATATTCCACACCGACTTGAAGAGGGCTACAGCCTTAATGAAAAGGCAGTGAGAAAGATAGCAAACGGTAATACTGGGCTTATTATTACCGTTGACTGTGGTATCAGTTCTTTTTCAGAGATTACCCTGGCTCAAGAGCTTGGGATGGAGGTCATTGTTACAGACCACCATCAACTTCCTTCAGGTTTTGAACCACTCTGTCCCACGATTAATCCGCTGAGGCCTGATTCCGCTTTCCCCTTTAGGGAACTTGCGGGAGTTGGGTTGGCCTTCTATTTAGCTATAGCCATACGGTCAAATTTACGGGATACAGGGTTCTTTCAAAATAAGAGCGAGCCTGATTTAAGGCCCTACCTTGACCTTGTTGCCATTGGCACAGTTGCCGACATAGTCCCTTTAATAGAAGAAAACAGGATTTTGGTAAAGCGGGGTCTTGCTGTGTTGGCAGAAACCCAAAAAGCCGGAATCAAGGAGTTATTAAGGGTGTCAGGCATAGTGAATAATCAAGCAATAACTACGCATGACATAGCCTTTAAATTAGCGCCAAGACTTAATGCAATTGGGCGATTAGGATCGGCAACAAAAGCGGTTCACCTCCTTACTACAGAGGATGAAGCGGAAGCATCTTCAATTGCCATTCAGATGGACACCCTTAACGCTATGAGGCAGAAAATACAAAATGGAATTGTTTCGGAGTGCAGGGAAAAGATCGATAAAATTGAGGACTTAGAAAGACATCGGACAATTGTCCTCTCTAATCCACAATGGCACCGGGGAGTGATAGGTATTGTGGCTTCAAAGATTGTCGATGAATATTATCGCCCAACCTTGATATTTACTGATGAAGGAGATTTGCTGAAAGGATCAGGTAGAAGCATGGATGGATTTGATCTCTATAAAGCCCTCTCTGGTCTTAGTGATCTGTTAACGCAATTCGGGGGTCATGAATATGCAGCAGGGATTACCCTTGAAGCGCAAAATTATGAAGAGTTTTGTGATAGGTTCGAGGAACTGGCCGGCAAAAAATTAGATACAAAGGACATGACTCCGAAAATAGAGGTCGATACCAAATTAGGGCTGGAATCTATCAGCCCGCAGCTATTAAAAGATATTGAGATGTTATTGCCCTTTGGTCACAAGAATTCCCAGCCTGTATTCTGGGCCGGTCCTGTAAAGGTTATCTTTTCTAAGGTAGTAGGAAAAGATCATTTGAAACTCACAATACAAGAAAAAGGTATCACCTTTGATTGCATTGCATTTCGTCAGGCTGCGTTACATCCTCTGGGGGGAAAATTATTGGATATTCTTTTTCATGTGGAGCTTAATACATGGCAGGGAACAGAGTCGATTCAATTGGTGATAGTTGATCTACATATTAATTAAAAAGTTAAAAGTGCCTAAAGCCCGCCCTGGTGCTACATGCTCAGATGAGCCTGCTAAGCCAATAAGGCGCCAGGTACCTGGATCAGCCTATTACGCCTATAAGCCAGGTCTGGGCCAGGGTGAACTAAAATTATGGATAGGATTATCTGGAATTGATACTTTAGAAATTGAGGGATTTAACACAACAAACCCAACAAACCCAATCAACCCAATAAACACAATTTCCTTCTACGTGTCAGGAAATAACCTGGCAGCCTCTTCAATATCCGCAGGGGAGAATATAAAAAGGGATTTTTCTTCACCCGTGTTAGCAGAGCCGTAAACATAATTGATATTTATTCCTTCTTTGCCAAATTTTTCTGCCATTTTGGCAAGGACGCCGGGTTTATTATCAATAGCGAGGGCAATAACCGGCATCACATCAAAGATATAATTCCCCTTTGCTAAGAGATCAACTGCCTTATCGGTTTGGTTAACCAAGAGCCTGATAAGGGCAAACTCTGCTGAGTCTTTTTTCATTGATCCATAACTGGCAGCAGAGGCAATCCTTTTAAGGGATTTTCCTCTGCCCCTAAAAAGTTCCTGTACATATTGAGATGCATCCTGAATGGTGAGTGCATCGATATTAATTCCAGCTTGAGACAGGGTTGTGGTAAGTTTTCCCAGCTCCCCCGGAACATTTTTTAAAAAAAGCGATATCTCTGTCCTAACCATTTCAGAATTATTCTTTTAGTTAATATATCAAGATTTCTACAACTAAACCCATTACTCCAGTGCTCCATTGATCCAATACTCCATCTGGAGCGAAACCCCAAACTTATTTCTCTCCCATGTAACCTTTCAAATATTTAAAAAATTCTGAGTCAGTTGAAAGGATAAGAGTGCTGTCTTTATCCAGAGCCTTTTTATAGATATCGAGTGTATTTACAAAGGAGTAAAAGTCGGGATCTTGCCCATAAGCATGGGCATAAATCTTTGTAGCCTCGGCATCTGCCTTTCCCTTTATCTCCTGGGCCGTTCTGTATGCCCCGGATGTTATCCTTTTCATCTCCTTTTCTTTGTCACCTTCTATCTTCCTGGCCTCTCCTTTCCCTTCTGACCGAAACTTCTCAGCTATCTGCTTTCTCTCTGCAACCATCCTGCCATAAACCGATCTTCTAACCTCTTCTACATAATTTAATCTCTTTATCTTAACATCTACTAATTCTATACCGAATTTGGCCAGCTTTGGCTGTGCCTGCTCCATAATGCCCTTGGTAATTTCAGCCCTTCCTGTTTTGACCTCCCCCAGGGCCCTTTTTTCCTGTACCTCATCTATTCCCGCTTCAAAGGTATCCAGTTCTCTGTTGGTCATCCTCACGGTTTCAATCAATGGGTAAGAGGTAATAAAGTTCCTTACAGCAGGGTCTATAATGTCATCCAGCCTGCCAAGTCCGGCGACTGTATTGTTGACTGTCTCAAAAAACTTGAGGGGATCAACTATCTTCCACCTGGCAAAGGTGTCTACCCATATAAAGGTCTTATCCAGGGTTGGAATCTGACCGGGATCACCGTCCCATTCAAGAAGGTTTTTTGGAAAATAGTTTGTAGTATCAATAAGAGGAAGCTTAAAGTACAGACCAGGAGTCATTTTTGGTTTTCCGATAGCCTCGCCAAACCGGGTAACAACCACCTGCTCAGTTTCATCCACAACATAGAATGCCCCCAAAAGGAAAAGGATAATGATTATGATCACACCATAGATTATTCCTTTAAATTTCATTTCTCAGCCCCCTTCGCCATCCCTAAATTGAGTAAAGGGAGGACATTTTTTTGATCTGCATCAATGATGTACTTGCTTCCCAATCTCGGAAAAAGATCCTTCAAGGTCTCAAGATATATCCGTCTCCGGGTTACATCCTTTGCCTTTGAATACTCAGCATACAGAGAGAGAAACCTGGCTGCATCACCTTTGGCCCTGTTGATCCTGTCAAGGGCATACCCTTCAGCAGCCTTGATAGTCTTTTCTGCATTTCCCTTAGCCGCGGGAATGGCCTTATTATATTCCTCCCTGGCCTGGTAAACCATCCTCTCCTTTTCTTGAGTTGCCTGATTAACTTCATTAAAGGATGGCTGGACTGGCTCAGGGACATTTGTCTTTTTCATCTCAATGGTGACTACATTTATACCGGTCTCTGCTCCATCTAACTCCTTTTGTAAAAGCACGTTAGCCTGGTCAGCAATTTCCTGCCTCTTGCTGATAACCTCATTAATACTTCTATCTCCCACTACCATTCTCATGGTGGACTCAGTTAAATCCCTCAATGTAGACTTTACATTCCTGACCTTGAAGAGATATTTATAGGGATCCTTGATCCTGTATTGCACTATCCATGGAACCACAGCCACATTGAGATCGCCGGTAAGCATAAGGGCCTCATTAAGATATTCGGTAGACCTTGCATACTGAGTCCTGATACCCGCCCTTATAGTTCTCAGCCCAAATTCTTCCTTGTAGACAAGTCTCACCTTTACCTTTGTTAGTTTTTCTATTCCCCGCGGGAGTTTGAAATGTAGTCCCGGAGATGTTGTTCTAATATATTTGCCAAACCTCTGTATTATGCCCACCTCATTGACACCAATGGTATAAAAGGATGAGGATAAGATAATTATGATGATTATTGCTCCAATTATAAGCCAGAGGCCAGGAAATTTACCCGTTAATCCCTTGAATTTATTCAAGATCTCATCCATTTGGGGAGGATTACCTCCTTGGCCCGCCTTCTGTTTTTGTAATTTGTCCCAGTCCCAAGGCATAATTTTTTACCTCTTATATAGATTATATAGAAATGATAATAGAAAAAAAGAGTTGCGTCAAGAAATAAAATCAATGATATTGGTTATACTTAGGTTAAGCGGTTCACGGTTCAAGATTCAGGGTTAAACAATATCAACCTCCCAACTTACAAGGAGTTAGAGGGTATCCAGCAACGCATATCATTTCACCCATTGGGTGATTGTTGCAACTGTCTGGAAACGGGCATCAATGAACACTCATGGCCTTTCGGCCACAACGAAGGATGAAAGTAGTTGAGTGTTCAAATGGTTAAGCGGTTGAGTAGTAAAGGAGTTAACTTTAGGCACTTTAGGCACTTAAGTTCACTTTAGGCACTTTCATATAAACTGTGGCACAATGCCTTTACAACCTTGAACCTTGAACTGTGAACCCAGAACCGATCAATTTAGGTTATAGATATCTCAAGGACACGCATATGGAGAAGAAAAAAAAATCGACTACAGACTTAAAGAGAGGGTCTCGCAATGTATTACGGGGGAAAAAAAATAATAATTTTGTGCAGCGTTTATCAGACCATGGCAACCCAACAGGGTTTACACCTATAAAAGAGGTAATCGATACTATTTTTACGACATCTGCTCTGCCTATAAATTTTGATGATATGAGGATCTGGAAACTCTGGGATGGCGTGGTTGGTAAAAAAATTGCGGAACATGCCAGACCTTTTTCGATTAAGAAAGGGATATTACTGGTCATAGTTACTGATAGTATATGGCTGCAAGAATTAGAATTCAAGACCGAAGGGATAAAAGAAAAACTCAATAGTAAGCTTCAAAGGAAGGCGGTAAAAAAGATACGCTTCAGAGTAGGTATACCAGGAAGTTAATAAGGGAAAAAGATTAGTATCTTGCCACAAAGTCACAAAGGCACCAAGTTTAGAGAATTATTCTTTATTATAGACTGAAAAAACTACGTTGTTCAATAATATTTATCTCTTCTTTAGGTCTTTGTGGCTTGGCGGCTGAATATTTACAAATATTCTTTCTATTCTTCTACGGACAACAAACAACGGACAACCTACACTATTGAAAACCGCCCCTGCCCAAATAAAGGGGGAAGGATCTTGAGACCGGATTTTCCATGAAGTCTTCCTTCTATCATTGCAAGCTTGGCATGAGAGGATGAGTTCGGAAAGACGATTTGAAGCCTCTTAGGTTCTACCTCCTGGATTCTCATCTTTGCAAAAATCTCCGCCAATCTATTTGCTGGATAAATCAAGGCCAATCTACCCCCTGGTTTGAGAAGTGCCTTACCTGCAACCAAAATATCATCTACCTTGGTTGACAGCTCATGCCTGGCAATAGCCTTGCTGGAATCAGGATTAATTCGGCCGCTTTTTTGTCGTCTATATGGCGGATTACATACCACCACATGAGCAAATCCTGGGCCTATTGGGAGATATCTCAGATCTCCCCGGATTATAGCAATTTTTTTCTCTAATTTATTAAGGGCAATATTCCGCTGAGCCTGAGAGGCGAGCTCCTCTTGAAGCTCAAGGCCGGCAATAAAGCCCACCTTCCTTTTGACAGCCAGAACCAGGGAGATGATCCCACAACCGGCACCGAGATCAACAACAACATCCTCACTGCTAACAGAGACAAATTCGGATAAAAGTAAGGCATCGACAGAAAATCTATACCCCTGCTGAGACTGGATGATTTGCAATTTACCATTCAAAAAACTGTCTATTGTCTCATTTGCTTTCATAAGCCACGTTATAATTATTTAATGTCTGGGAGTATGGACAGTCTCATAGGGATCTATTTTATTGAATACCAGTCCACTTAGGATCTTGGGATGAAAATAGGTGGTTTTCCGGGGCATTATAAGGGAATTTCCTGTTATTTCAAGAAGCTGCTCGATTTTTGTGGGATTAACAAGAAATACCATCTGATAATCTCTAGAGCGGACTGAGGATAGAGCCCTCGTGGTGTTACTCTCATATTGGATTATCTTTTCATTATCCAGGTCATCTCTTTTAATGCCGAGTATTCGCTGCAATACAAGGCGAGACAAGACCAGAACATCAAGTTTTTTGATTGAGGGATGTACATCATCACCTATCTCTTTCCTGGCCTTCGATTTCAAACACAGTGAGTAGTATTTTTCAGCTCCTGAGTGGTAAAAACCAATAACAGTAGTGTTTTGGCCATATTCTTTTAATTGATCAAGGAAAACCCTTGTTACAGCTTTCTGGGTATTAGCTGAAAAAGGAAAGGTAGAAACTTCAAACCATTTTTTAGCAGAGGAAAGAAATTTTTCTATCTTGAAATCCGGGTAGAACTTAAATAACCGGTGAGATGGTAAGATTGTCAAACCCCTGTCAGTTATATTAGTCAAATACATCATGACATACTCATACACCCTGTCAAGCTCATGGTTGCCATGTCTGGCCCTCATGAAGTTTCTAAAATTACGAGCTGATTCATAGCGATGATGGCCGTCGGCAATTATAATTGATTTTGATGACATCTTTGTAAAGATATCCTTTATAATTGAATCACTGGTGATCTCCCATATCTTATAGTAATATCCATCGATGTCCCTGAAGGATATCTTAGGAGGAGTAGCCGTTATTGTTTTATATATGCTACCAATTATATTGCCCTCATCCTCATAGAGACCAAACACCGGGCTAAATTGTGCATTGCATGCCCTCATCAGCCTTAGCCTGTCTTCTCTATGATAAGAAAATGTTCTTTCGTGAGGCAAAATAACAGATGAGTCATTTTCTTCTATCCGTATCAGGGCTATAAATCCCCATCGAGTCTTTGTCTTTGTAGAGTCTGGCGATTTATATTTAATGGAGGTAAGATAAATGGAAGGAAATGGATGTCGGACAAGAACCTCCTCTGATTCCCATCTATTCAATAGATCTGCTGCCCTGGTATACCTATTATCCCAATCAGAATCACCCGTCTTTCTCTTTCCTAAAATAAGTCTGACAATATTATATGGATCCTTATTGTAGTAGGCGTCCTGCTCACTATCTGAAATGATATCATAGGGTGGACATACGATCCTCTCAATGTTTGGTATCTTATCAAAATTATATGTCACTCCTCTGAAAGGTGCTACAATAGCCATATTTTCAATTCCTTGTTGTCAGCCCTAATAGGGCTTTACTTTTGATTATTTTCTTCTATAAAGTAAGCTATCGAATTATTCTTTATTATAGCTTTTTTAATCCCGATAAATCGGGATTAAAATTAATGAGAAAATTCTGTTATTCAATTTATATTTATTTCCTCTTTGGGTCTTTGTGCCTTAGTGGCTGAATAGACTATTATTATAAGATTAATGAGTAAAAAACAATGGTAGGAAACAAAAAAAATTATAATATTGTTATAGAAGGTGGCACCCTTTTGTCAATGGTTGATGGGGAAGAACCCATAGATGATGCGAGGGTGGTTATTGCTGGTGATAGAATTAAGGAAGTCTCTGTCAGCCATAATAATTCTCTCCCTGAAACAAATGAAATTATCTATGCCACAGATGCCATAATATTGCCTGGACTCATAAACACCCATTGTCATTCTCCTATGGCGCTTTTCAGAGGTATGGCAGATGATCTTCCACTTAAAACCTGGCTCTATGAGCACATATTTCCAGCCGAGGCAAAATACATCAACCCGAATACAGTTTACTGGGCGTCTCTTCTTGCATGTATGGAGATGATCGCATCAGGTACTACCACATGTATTGACGGTTACTTCTTTGCCGATGAGATAGTAAAGGCATTACATAAGTCGGGAATGCGTGCCCTTGTGGCTCAGGGTGTTATTGATTTTCCTGCTCCAGGTGTTCCTGATCCTAAAAAAAACCTGGATGTCGCCTCGGCCTTTTTAGAGAGATGGATTCATTTCTCTGATCGTATTATACCAGGTATTTTCTGTCATAGCCCTCTCACGTGCTCAGAAAAAACCTTGCTGAGGGCCCAGGAGATATCGACCCAATTCGATCTCCCTCTTCAGACACACCTGTCTGAAACCCAGCAAGAGGTCACAGAAATAAAGCAAAAGACTTCTATGAGACCAGCTTTCTACTTAGATGATCTTGGCCTTTTAAATAGCAATTTAATTGCTGCCCATGCCATTTACCTAAATGAGGAGGAGATAGATCTTTTGGCTGAAAGGGAGGTAAAAATTGCCCATTGCCCTGAAAGCAATATGAAGCTTGGCTCAGGTGTAGCACCAGTAGCACAGATGCTGGAAAAAGGTATTACGGTAGGCATTGGAACAGATGGTTGCGCATCGAACAATAATCTTGATCTTTTTGCAGAGATGGATACTACGGCAAAACTGGCTAAGGTAGCCAACCTTGATCCAACCATTATTAATGCCCGGGCTGTACTTGCAATGGCTACCATTGGAGGAGCCAAGGTCATTGGGTTGGAAAACAGAATAGGAACTATCGAACCAGGAAAAAAGGCCGATATTATTATCGTTGATACACACAGCCCCCATATGACACCCATGTATAATCCATACTCTCAACTCGTGTATTCCGCTACCGGGGGAGATGTGAGAGATGTTATAATAAATGGAAATATCGTGTACAGAAATAGACGTTTCACAAACCTTGACAGTGTAGAGATTATGGATGAGATTACAAGACTCTGCCGGCGGACACCTGTTTGAAGATAGACAGTAGCATCATACGCTATTCTTTAAGAGAGATTGACCCTGGCGCTGCACTTCATGCTCTTTTACATGTAAAGTTTCTCAAGAGGCTTACCCTTTTCCTTAGAAGATTCATTAAATTCCCTCAGCTGAAATGAGTTCTGCTACAAAACTTCCGAGTATAACTTTACTCTTCATCTTCACCGGAATTTTATGGGTATCTGCTGTGACCCATATTTCCAGTGTAGCATGCTTGCTTTTTTCAAATACACCACCAATATGCTTTAAGTCAGGCTCCACTAAAAAGGTATCATATGTTCTGTTTGCTACCGTGATTTTTTCTCTTTTTACTACAGTTGCTTCCCCCACCACACATTTCTTTCCATCAGTAACCGGGATTTGGAGTTTTGTACCTACTTTTAGATCATAAAGGCGAAAGGCATGAAAAACAGATAATGGGTCAAATGAGCCAGGTTTAATCGAAATAGGTTTTGCCTTTTTTCCTTGGTTAGAATATTGAGTCGTTTGTTTTTCCCAATTGAATGTAACAACGACATTTTTTTTTCTTTTACCTTTTTTCTGTTTCTTGTACAAAATTGAATGGGTCATCTCTGTGTCTGTAAAGGCATCGATTCTGTCACGAACCTTATAGAAAAGATCCACAAATGGGTAGGTTTTTGCCATCATAACAAAATGATATGATGTAACATCCTGTATGGTTTCTATTGGAAGTATTTCAAGCACGGCCTCTCCAGCTGGTATAAAGCTCCATTTAACCTGAAATGTAAGTTTTTCTCCAGGATGAAAGGGAAGTGCTCTCTCGAGGGCTGTAACACGTTCTGCAAAGCCGAGCGTTGCCATGAATACTATCGCGGTGAATATTACAAGCAATTGCACTCCCGCTCTTAGGCGATGACTATCCACAGATAATCCTTTCACGATGCGTCTCTTTTTGTTTCCCATAACCAGTTAGCCAAGAGTAAGAAGGAAATTGCTTGGAAAGCAGGATAAAGTATGATAATAGGCAAAACCTGTGTTTGCCTTTTTGATAAAATCACCTCAAATGAAAATGCAATTTTAGGAATAATCTTCTCTATCCTGTGGAAAAAGGAGTATACACTGAAAATCCATGATACACAATGACAATACGCATCACCTGAATTTTGAAGACAAAAAAATCACTCTTATCGGGACATCCCATATTTCAATTGAAAGTGCTGATTTGGTACAGAAGGTCATTGAAGATGAAAAGCCGGATATGGTGTGTGTGGAACTCTGCGAATCCAGATATCAGTCCATCATGCAAAAAAGCCAATGGCAAAACACAAATCTCCTTAAAGTGATCAAGCAAAAGAAGGCCTTTCTCCTCTTGTCCAATCTGATGCTTGCCTATTTTCAGAAGAAAATTGGACAGAAATTAGGTATACGGCCAGGGGAGGAAATCATGCGAGCTATCCAGGCGGCCAAGTCGGTAGGAGCCCGTATTCATTTAGCTGACAGGGATATACGCACAACCCTATCAAGGACATGGCGTTGTATGGGCCTGTGGGCAAAGATAAAGTTGTTATTCCAGTTGGTTACTTCAGTTGGGGAAATGGATAGCATAAACGAAGCCGATATTGAGGAGATGAAAAAGAAGGATGTCCTTGAAATGCTCCTTTCAGAAATCGGAAAATCTTTTCCTGAAATACGCCGCATTTTGATTGATGAAAGAGACCAGTACCTTGCTCATATGATCAGAACTGCACCAGGCAAAAAGATTGTTGCAGTAGTCGGAGCTGGACACGTTCCAGGAATTCAAAGTCACTGGGAAAGACATATAGATTTGGATGCGCTCAACCAAATCCCTCCCAAAGGCAAGGTCTTCGGTTTCCTGAAGTGGGGTATTCCAGGTTTCATAGTGTGTTTGATTATTTTGGGTTTTTTCTATGCTGGAAGCTCTACTGGCACTGATATGATCAAATGGTGGGTTCTGGCAAATGCTATCCTGGCAGGCCTTGGTGCAGCGCTTGCCCTGGGTCATCCATTAACAGTTCTGTCTGCAATTGTCGCTTCACCCCTTACATCCCTCAATCCAATGATTGCAGCAGGCTGGGTTGCTGGTCTGATAGAGGTTTTTTTAGGGAAGCCAAAAGTTAAGGATTTCGAGAGACTGTCTGAAGATCTATCTTCCCTGAAAGGCTTCTGGAAAAATAAGGTCACACGAATTTTATTGGTCGTGGCATTTACAAATGTAGGTAGCTCAGTGGGAACTTTTGTAGCTATACCTCTGATGGTCAAGGTGTTTGCATAGAGATAATGACTTGTTGTTGGGAGTGATTCCCGCTATCTCAGTGATGAGCAATGATAGGTTCTTGCCTTATTCAAGCAAAAAATTTACTATGTATCTGGTTTGAAAAAAATGAGGTCAAAGTCTAAAAAAAAATCCCCATTACGCTGGTATGACCCGATTCTTTTGAATATACTCCCTCCGGTGGTCACGATGGTAATCAAACTTATCTTGTATTCCTGCCGTGTCATTAAAGTGGAGGGAAGGGAAAGGGCGGTGGAGGCATTAGAGCAATCGCAGGGAAAAGCGGTGTATGCCACCTGGCATCAGCGGGTCATTTTTCAAGGTCGCCACCTCGCACACAAAAACCTGACGGTAATGGTCAGCCAGAGCCGTGACGGAGAATATGCTACTCGGCTCGTGAACCTGTTTGGTCACACAACTGTTCGTGGCTCATCAACAAGGGGAGGTGCTCTGGCCCTGAAAGAACTGACACAAAAAATCAAAGAAGGTAGCAGAGGCGGGATATTGGCAGACGGGCCCTTAGGACCTGCGCGTGTAGCAAAAATAGGAGCCGTTATTATGGCCCGTGAGGCACAGGCTCCTCTTATCCCAGTCACCTGGGGAGCTGACCGATGCTGGACCATAAATTCCTGGGACCGATTTTTGATGCCCAAACCCTTTGCACGCATTATGATCTATTATCCTGAACCCATATGGATTTCCCCATCTGCAAATGAGGAAAAACTGGAGAGCTACCGGTGTCTCTTAGAAGAAAGGTTGAATCAGGGGACCCGTTGGTGTGATACGCAATTTGGCCCTGAGAGACCTTGGCGCAAGGTCAAGGAAAAAGGTCAAACAGAAGTGGGCCCTCTTGACCTTTCATCCGATCAGAAAGATAACTAAGATCGTTGAGCCGATTGCATCCAGACCGGGACATCCTGAAGCAAGGTAATATTGACTCCCAGATAATTAAACAGTTCTGCACGTAATCTACTTTAGAACACAAGTCCCACCCTAATAAGTCTAACCACAAACTCTTTTAACTCCCTTCTTGATTTAGCCTTTCGGAAGAAGTAATATTATAATATTAAAGTTTTGTTAAACCCAGATTATGCATAAGGCATCGTCACGAGGATTGAAAAACCTCAGCGAAACAGGAAGTTGGAGCGATTTTGTGCCGAAGGCATATTTATAAATATGTTGAGAAGCAAAATC
>JAFDHR010000177.1 GCA_019308645.1 Deltaproteobacteria bacterium | reverse complement strand
ATCAAAAAGGAAACCCTGAATTGAACTTGGGGGAACTTATCCCCCAAACCCCAAGAAAAAAGCCATTCATCCCCGTGCACAGCACGGGGTATTCTGGCTAAGTTGCATAAAACAGAAAGATGGTAAAATGCTATTTAATCCTTCCTCCCAAACAAAGATTCAATCTGGTGATGTTCTCATTGCCATGGGAAGGTACAATGACTTAGAGAGACTACGAAAGGCATGTATTTCAAGCAGTTGATAAGTGGCTGAAGTTTAACCCGTCGTAAGCCTGCACGCCCCGATTGTATCGGAACAGGCGGGTCTGGCGCGTAGAAGTGTATAAGGTGAACTAAGGACTAACCCGACAAAACCCTAAGGAGGCAGGATGCTTGATCTAAAATTTGTCCGGACTAACCTGGATTTCATAACTGATACTCTCAAAAACAGGGGGTATGATCTTGATCTTTCCGAATTTCAATATCTGGATAAGAAAAGGCGTTCTATCCTGGTCAGACTTGAAGATCTCAGATATCAACGCAATAAGGTTTCTGACCAGATAGCGGCTATGAAAGAGGACAGAGAAGATGCATCATCTCTTATCTCTGAGATGAAGACAGCCTCCAAAGAGATAAAAGAGATGGAGGCTGATCTACCCAAGATAGTAGATGAGTTGAATAAGCTCTTGTTGCTTATACCCAACATACCACACGAATCAGTAGTTATTGGTAAGGATGCGGATGATAATCCGGTTATAAGGATGTGGGGAGAGATCAAGGACTTTGATTTTAAGCCTCTTTCCCATTGGGAAATTGGGGAGAAACTGGATATACTTGATTTTTCCCGGGCAGCCAAGATTGCCAGGAGTAGATTTTCTCTTCAGAGGGGTTTAGGCGCAACAATTGAGAGGGCGCTGATTAATTTCATGCTTGATATTCATACAAGTCATCATGGTTACATCGAGACCCTTCCTCCATTTCTTGTTAATTCTGATAGTATGACTGGAACAGGTCAATTACCCAAATTTAGAGAGGATCTATTTAAGGTGGATGGATGGGATCTTTTTCTCATCCCTACTGCAGAGGTGCCGGTTACCAATATACACAGGGATGAAATACTATCCTTTGATACACTTCCCATCAGATATGTCGCTTACACTCCTTGTTTCCGTTCGGAGGCAGGTTCATACGGTAAAGACACAAGGGGACTTATCAGGCAACACCAATTTAACAAGGTGGAGCTGGTTATGTTTTGCTGCCCTGAAGACTCAGAGAAGGAATTAGAGTCCTTAACGACCGATGCAGAAGAGATTTTACAGCGCCTAGAGCTTCCATACAGGGTAGTCTCGCTCTGTACAGGTGATCTTGGCTTTTCTGCTGCTAAAACCTATGATATTGAGGTCTGGCTTCCCGGACAGCAGCTATTTAGAGAGATATCTTCTTGCAGTAACTTTACAGACTTCCAGGCTAGAAGGGCAAATATTCGGTTTAAAAGAAAAAGGGGGAAAGGTACTGAGTTTGTCCACACCCTTAATGGCTCTGGTCTGGCAGTTGGAAGGACCCTTGTGGCAATCCTGGAGAATTATCAACAGCCTGACGGAACTGTAGTTATTCCAGAGGCCCTCAGGCCATATCTAAATGGGGTGTCCGTTATTAAAAAAGAAAGTTGAGAGGGCAAATTGAAACTGGAAACTGGAAACTCGAAACTAGATAAATGAACCTCCATGCCTTACAGCCACAACTAAGCATGAAAAAATCTCTCGTCATTCATTACTCATTGAGTAGTGATATAGAATTCCTTTTTTTCAGTTTCCAGTCGTTCGACCTTGAGGCCGTTCGGCTCCGAGCTCACGGCCGAGGGGCTCTCGATAGGTTTCCAGTTTCTTTCATATAAAATAGGTACAGCCGGAAATAGGAAGATCAAATATCAAGTTTAAAAAGGGAGACCGGCAATGGATAACATAGAAGGAGTATACAGCAAGATTGAGAGCTTCAGATCTGAAATCATCGAAATGCAGAGAGAACTTACTGCGCGGCCTGCCTTAGGTCCAGGAAATGGTGGAACCGGAGAGCATGAAAAGGCTAACTATATGAAAGAACAGCTCTTGGTTCTCAAGCCGGATATTTTATTTGATATTAATGCTCCTGATGAAAGAGCGGCTAATGGATACAGGCCAAATCTGTTGGCTGCCTGGAACGGGAGCAAGGAAGGAAGGGCTATCTGGATTCTTAGTCATTTGGATATCGTACCGCCCGGTGATCTTTCTTTATGGAAAGATGATCCATACAAGATGAGGGTGAAGGGTGATAAGATTATTGGCCGGGGTGTTGAAGATAACCAGCATGGTATAGTTAGTTCCTATTTTGCTGTGAAGGTAATTTTGGATTTAAAGCAGGCATTTCCTCAAAAGGTTGGTCTTGTATTAGTTGCCGATGAAGAAGTAGGCAGCAAATATGGGTTACAATATATCCTAAAAGAGAGACGGGATCTCTTCAAAGAGGACGACCTGATTATTGTTCCTGACGGTGGCAACGAGAAAGGTACAATGATTGAGATTGCTGAAAAGTCAATGCTGTGGTTAAAATTTACCATTACTGGTGCCCAATGTCATGCAAGTACACCAAAAAAGGGGAAAAATAGTCTCTTCGGGGCAGCCACATTGATTGTGGAGTTGAACACACTTAAAGAGAGATTTAATCTTAGTAACCCTCTCTTTAAACCGCAGGAGTCGACATTCGAACCTACCAAGATAGAGGCAAATGTCCCCAATGTTAATACCATTCCTGGGAAAGATATCTTTTATCTGGACTGCCGGATTTTACCAGATTATAAAGTGGATGAAATTATTAAAGAGGTTATTGCCCTGAATAAGAAACTTGCCAAAAAGCTTGATCTCAAAATAGATGTTGAGGCAATTCACCGGCAGGATTGTCCACCCCCAACAACAGCAGATTCCCCGGTAGTTACTACCCTTGCAAAGGCTATAAAGAAAGTGACTGGATTGAGTGCAAGGCCTATGGGTATTGGAGGTGGTACAGTGGCAGCGTTTTTCAGGGAAGCAGGTCTTCCAGCAGCAGTTTGGTCTACCACATCACCAACCGCCCATCAGCCCAATGAATACTGCTCGATCAAAAACATCATCACCGATGCTAAAATTATGGCGACAGTGTTCCTATCTGGATGATTAGTGCCTGAACGAAAAGCCAGTTCAGGCACGATTTTGGATTTTAGATTTCGGATTTTGGATTAAAAAACATAGCAATTTTGACAAAGTCGTAAAAAGTCACAAAAAGATGTCATTTCGAGCGAAGCGAGAAATCTTACCCAGATAACATGCTGAAAACACAAGATTTCTCCCTCTGGTCGAAATGACAAATTCACAGAATCCGACTTTTTACGAGAACATCAATTTCAAAGCATTGAAGATTTAAAGACAAAACTAGAAAACTATATTTCGAGGTTTTCGTTCAGACGCTAATTATATAAATTCTGCTAAAAAGCCCTGGAACTATAAAGAAGTTCCAGGGCTTTTTATTGAATCTTAAAATAACTTGCTGTTTTACTTTATCCTGCTGATGGCTTTTTGCCAATCGCTGACAGCTTACCACTTAAAGTACTGGCAAAATCAAAAAGGCCACCGATGTGATGATAAAAAAGACAGCAAACACCAACAGGAGCCAACCCATAATCTCCCTGAACTCAAGCTTAGCAACAGCAAGCATAGCAATTGCCCAGAAGGGTTGAATCATATCTGTCATCATGTCTCCCCAGGCATATGCTATAACCACTTTATTAGCAGCTACTCCTAACTCTTTGGCAGCCGGCAGCAGATAAGGTGCAGTGATTGCCCATTCTGAACCACCTGAAGGAATCAAGTAATTTAAAAGCCCAGCATACCAGTATGCGATCAGCAAAAAGGTGCTGCCACTACACACAGCTACGAAGGCGCTGGTAAAAGCGGTTGCCAGGGCAGTATATTTAAACAGACCAAAGATGCCAGCGTAAAAAGGGAACTGTATAACAATACCCCAGACTGCTTTTCCTGCCTCTTCCGTTGCCTTAAGGAAGCTCCAGGGTCTCCAGTGAAAGAGGACACCAAGCATCAAGAAAAACAGGTTGATATTATTCAAATTTATAGATTTGGCAAACCCGATCTCGCCAATTGTTTTACCGAGCCACCAAAAACCGCCTATAGCCATAAGAATATTCCATCCTGGCCACCAGTTTAACCATGCTGATGGACTGAGCTTGCCAGTCGGCCGCTCTGGCGACTCATAGAGCTTCAATCGATTCATCAATTCAGGCTTGACTTTATAGGTCTTTTCCTCTGAGGGATGCATCACGGACATCAGGATGGTAACAACAATGATGACAATTAACAGGAGAATGATATTAAATGGACTAAAGATGGTCTGAGATGTTGAAATAGTATCTGACAGGTAGCCGTTTTTTATTAGGAAATTATTAGGTGTGTTTACCAACAGGGGCGCCGATGCAGATAAACCAGAATGCCAGGTACAACCAAGCCCAAGGTAAGCCCCTGCTACAAGTAGCCTGTAGTCTACCTTAGGATTATTTTTGACCATAAATAAGGCCAACATGGCGCTTCCAATCAGGCTCAGGCCCCAGTTAAACCAGGCTATAATCATGGAAAATAGGCACATAACCATAATGGCCTGCCATGGCTTTTCTGTGTTAGGGAGACTAGAGAGGCCATTTAGCAACCTTTTTAAAGGCGGTGAACAGGCTAAGATGTAGCCGGTCATCATAATCAGGCACATCTGCATGCCAAATTTGAGTAAGATCCAAAATCCCTTGCCCCAGGCATGAACGGCCTTTGATGGACCCACATCTCCCCATATAAAGGCAAAGATAAAGGTTATAACTGTAAGGATCCACACAATAACCAGGGCATCGGGGATCCACTTTTCGGTCCAATTGGTTAATCCCCCACCCCAATCCTTTAAAAACTCAAGACTCGACCTTTCACTTTTTTCTGCCATGATTAATCCTCCTCTATAAGTTTTTGTTGCTTGATTATGATTATTCTGTAGTTTTTATCAGTCTTATCTATCACCTCCTTTTTTTAAACCCTTTTCAGTATAAAGTTTTAATAAAAAAAATCAAGAACATTTCCTAAGTTTTTTTATCCTGGCTTTTTCTTTCTATTTTCTTTAAATTTCAAGATATTCTGTGCTAAAGACCATCTACACCTATTTATCATAAATTTTTAAAATCGTATCTTCAATCAGGTAATTTACTTAAAAAGAAAAAATCACACTCAATTATGAATAGGGGTTGATTTATTTTAGGTGTATTTCCTATCTTTTGTAGGTTAAAACATTTTGTAGGTTAAAACACCTATTGATTTCTTCAGAAATAGAATATAAAAATATTTTTATGACTTTCACTCTAATCTAAATTTTGGAGTTTAGCGATGGTAGAGATAACATGTCCGCAATGTAATTATACAAAAAGTATTCCAATTGAAAAGATACCTCCAGGGGCAAGGTGGATAAAGTGCCCGAAATGCGGAAATAGATTTGAATATTTGAAAAAAGAAGAAGATGTAGAAACTGAAAAGAGGGATGCTACACCTTGGGAAAGACGCCTACAGCTTGGTTTATGGAAAGGAATAAAGCAAACAATTAAATCTGTACTCTTTTCCCCAAAAAACATGTTTTCCTCAATGCCCGTCAAGGGTGGATGGAGAGAGCCCTTGGCATTTGGGCTACTAGTAGGCTCTATCAGTAGCATGTTTGCATTTTTCTGGGAATTTTTAATTGCTAACAGTGGACTTCTCAAGCCTTTTGGAGGTTTTTCTATATCACTGAGCTCACCTATTATATTCCTAATCCTTATCTTCCTTTCACCCATATTAGTAGGCATTAGTGTCTTTCTTTCGAGCCTTATCATCCATCTTCTGCTCCTTCTGGTCAGAGCTGGGAACAACAGATTTGAGGCTACCTTTAGAGTTGTGGCCTATTCTCAGGCTACCAGGATTTGGTCTTTATTACCATTTATAGGCAGTCCAATAGGATGGGTTTGGAGAAGCATTGTTCAGATTATTGGGCTTAAAGAGGCTCACGAGACAAGTTATTTGAGGATAATTGTTGCCTTCTCTATTCCGATAGGGTTGCTATTATTGATTGTAGTTGGTGCGTTTTTCTTTATTATAAGGGCTATAAGCCTCTGAAAAGGTGAATTGATACTTCTATCATTATATTTTCATTCTTATTATAGCATTTGCTACTATTAGCAAGATTGTTGAACTTTCCTATCATTCGACTGTTCCGATATTAAGGGCGTACTGTAGAACTAAATAAACCAGATAGACGCCTAAAAGCCATACCCCTTGAGTTTTTTTAAAATGGCCATCCCTGTTCCTGAAAATAAAGAACCGAAAGGAATAGAGGATGATGAGCATGGCAGGGAAGTGAAAATAGTAGAAGTTTGGTGGAATCGCAAGAGGTCTGGCTGCAGCAGCAGCACCAATAACGAACAGGCAATTCAGAACATCCGCACCAACGATATTTCCCACAGTAATTTCGGGATGTCCCTTCCGGACCGCTGCAATAGCTGTCATGAGTTCCGGTAGGGATGTACCAAAGGCCACCATGGTTGCAGCGATGACGTCCTCAGGCACACCAATTCTTTGGGCTATCTCCACTGCGCTGGGCACCAGTATTCGGGCACCGACCACGATTAAAAACAAGCCCCCAATTATCATCAACCAGCATTTTTCCAAGCTCGTAAATTCGGAATTATCCACTTGTTCACCTTCTATAGCCGTGCTTCCTCCTTTTTTAGCCCAAACGTAGGTTATGTACATATAGCCGGCCAGGAAAAAAAGGAAGAGGAAACCAACCCATCGAGGCAGGATAGGCTGCCCGGGCATAGTGGCCAAGACGATAAGCGAAATTATAACAAGCAGGGTGGCGGCCCCTACCTGTACCCAACCTGTTCGATTGAGAATGAACTGGTTCACAGGCACAGTTGTCAGAAGGCACGTCAGCCCAAAGATTAGGCCGGTGTCTGCAATAATGGAACCCACGCCGTTGCCAAGAGCCAGGCCTGGATTGCCCAACCATGCGGCCATTACTGAGACAAAGGCCTCTGGCATAGTTGTTCCGAGTGATATAATCGTCGCGCCGATGACTATTCTCGGCAAGCCAGTCCTGCGTGCCAGCTGAACAACGCCATCAATCATCCAGTCAGCTCCTTTTGAAAGAATTACGATACACACAGCTATGATAATCAACAAAGCTATAGTGGAAAATCCAGCCACAAGATTATTTAAAAGAGTTTCGTCTCCTATCCAGCGTAGAATTTCTTGTAACACAATCTATCCTCTTGAAATGAAGGTTGTGAAAAAATGGTTCAATGCTGTCTCTGTTTATTACCCTCTCAAGCTATAGAGCTTTCAGTCTGTATGCAAGAATAACCTTATCAAAGGTTTTACTCAAGTCCAATTCTAATACACAGGAAAATCTATAAGGCCTTATCATAATAGTATATGAATTTCCTTTTTGGACGCTAATTTAAGCACCCCTGAAGCACGTGTTGTCACATTCAAGTCTATCAAGTGTTTCTGATGGGATAAAAAAATATTTTATCGCAAAAAAAGGATAGACAAAGAACTCGCCTTTTGATAGCCTAA
>JAFDHR010000176.1 GCA_019308645.1 Deltaproteobacteria bacterium | reverse complement strand
TTTAGCAGAATATTTTTCTCTATTTTTCAAAAAAAGCTGCCTGCTCGACTAACCGGCTCAATTTTCAACGGCCTATTTTTTGTAACAGTGAATTGTCGGACAGGCTCCTAGGGCGAAGACGGGTTAGCTTCGGCGCAATTCCGCTTTGATACCCCGCAGCTTGCTGCGGGGAGCTTCATTGCCTTTAAATTTTTCAAATTTGTATGCTACCATTTACAATATGTCAAACAGTAAATTCCTGCTTCAATTGGCTTTCCTTTTTGAATATCTTTTATTACTTGCAGATGATGTTATTTCTAAAAGTAAAGTTATACATGTATTACTTAATACTCGCACAGCCTCAGTGTACTTCATTTAATACTATTAGAAACTGATTAAACAGATTTTCGCAATACAAATCTTGAAACTTGACATACAAATTCCATTCAATATATTGTTGGCACATAAAAATGAGCATATAAAATTTTAGGATTACGATTGTTTGAGCGCAGATAGGAAAAAAATTGCTTAAACCGCTAAAGGGGGAAACATGTATGAGCTAACATTCGATAACAAGCTCTGTAAAACCTGTCCAACAGTAGACTGCCTCGTCAAGTGTCAGTATATAGATTTGGATAAAGATAGGGCAAAAGAAGAAATTTTGAAGATAAGTGAAGGAAAGGACTCTTTTGTCCTACACGATTGTGTTACATGTTATGGTTGTGAGGAATATTGCAAAAGGGGAAATCATCCCTTCTATCTAATCACCGAAATGAGACAGGAAAAGGGTATACTTACTGCACCCAGGGCCATTACGAAACAGTGGATCAATATTGGGGAGCCTCGGGGAAAATTTAAGATAGGAGACATTAAGAAAAAGATCCTGTCTTTCGGTTTCATGCCTGAATTCTTGCAATTAGTTCAGGGTAGGCTCTTTGATGATGTTATGCCCTCCTACATTTTTGGCCAGGAATTCTTCTGTAATGTTGTCTACATCCATTTTGCCAATACCTCGATAATAAAGGAAAGGCTCCCTAAGGTGATAGATAATTTCAGGAAACTGGACGTTGAAGAGGTTGTATGTATGCATGATGAGTGTTATGGCGCATTCACATCACTTGCTCCAGCATATGGTATGGAGGTCCCCTTCAAGCCCATTCATTACTTTGAATATTTGTATAACAGATTAAAAGAATTAAGTAATGAAATAAGGCCATTGGATATTAAGGTTGCCTATCAGAGGCCCTGCTCATCTCGGCTTTCCTCTGACAAACATCATTTTGTAGCTGATATTATGCAGTTAATAGGCGCTGAACTTGTTGACAGGAAATATCAAAACGAAAATGCCCTTTGCTGTGGAGATATTCTTGGTATGCTTTCTGGTTATGACCTGCGCCATGATGTGCAGACACGGAATATAGATGATATGATAAATAGTGGCGCTGAATACTGTTTTTTTAATTGCCCGGCATGTCAAAATGCCCTGTCCGAAAAGGTGGCAAAAAAAGGGATTAAACCAATTCACATAATTGACCTGTGCAGGATGGCCATAGGCGAAAAATAACAAACGGAGGTATAATGATATGAGCGATATCCGTCTTTCACTGGCTGAGATAGTGGGGGAAGATTATGTCTCAGATAGAGAGGAAGAAGCCTACTTCTATGCACGAGACCCTGGCTTGATGCCTGCCCATAAGCCAGACTATGTGGTTGTACCAAAAACTACAGAGGAGATACAAAAGATAGTGAGGCTTGCAAACAAGGAAAAAATACCCCTCGTCCCTATGGGAGCAGGCATGGCTTTAACTGGCCTGATTATTCCCTTAAAAGGGGGAATAGTGATCGATATGAAAAGGGTGAATAAGATACTTGAGGTGAATGAAAAGGCAAGATATGTGATAGTTGAGGGAGGAACCTCACATGGGGTATTGAAGTCATACTTAGAAAAAAACTATCCCAGGTTGCGGCACAGTATTCCTGACGCTCCTGCAACAGCAACAATAGCGGCAAACGTAATGATACACGGCCAGGGAAGGCTAACGCAACAGTATGGCTTCAATTCCGATATGGTTACAGGATTAGAAGTAGTATTGCCATCCGGAGAGATCTGCAAGATTGGCTCGTGCTCAATATCCAAGGAGTGGTTTTCAAAAGGGCCGCCACTTCCAGATCTATCTGGATTATTTTTGGGATGGTTTGGGGCTACCGGTATCATTACCAAGGTGGCAATTAAGCTCTATCCCAGAAAAAGGATGAGAGATGTAGAAATATTTATTACAGATAAAGAAGATCTTATCCCAGATATTATCTATGAGATTACCCATACTGAAATGGTAGAAGATATAAACATCTTTGCCCAGCCTCTGCCTATGATATTCAAAGATAACCACCATATAACTATATTTCTAACTGGTGATACAGATGAAGAACTTGAGTTTAAAAGAAAGATGATCTGGGATGCACTTGATGGATTTATAAAGAGTAAGGACGGTGGATTTATGTCTGTTCCACCAGTCATGAAGCCAACACTATTAGAAATGCCCCAACAGAGTGTCAGTAGATTTGCAGATGTAAAAAAGGGTGGCGGATTTGAATATTCTGGGCCAATTATACTGGTTGAAAGGTATCCGGAGTGTAGTAGAAAAGTAATGGAGTTGGCCGCCAAATATGATCTTTCATATTCTGCTATGGCAAGGATTATAGGCAGAGGTCACTCTATGATGTTTGGTTTTGCCTTTACATTCAACCGTGCAGACCCTGACATGATGGAAAGAGTTAGAAAGGCACTGCATGAGGTCAGCGAGTATGCCCTGTCAGCCGGTGGAATTTTTTGGAAACCAACTGTAAATGAACAGAGGATGGCGCTTGAGCGGATGGATCCCAACACACGTAATCTCATGAAAATGATAAAAGACAATTTAGATCCAAATGGAATTATGAATCCTGGAAACTGGGAGGTTACTTAGATGAAATATGAAGAAATAGTACATAGATGCTTTAGGTGTGGTTATTGCAAATTTACCAGTGATTATGCCGATTTTAACTGCCCATCGTACCGGAAGTTTTCCTTTGAAACATACTCTCCTGGAGGCAGGATGTGGTTAATACGGGCATGGCTCAATGGTGAGATAAAAAACAGCGAGCACCTTCAGGAAATCCTTTTCTCCTGCGCCACATGTGCCAACTGTGTCGAACATTGTGTATTTACATTCAGTGATGATCTGGTTAATATTTTCATTGCGGCCAGGGAAGAAATGGTCAACAAAGGGATCATACCTCCTTCTGTCAGGGATTACCTGAAAAATATCAACATCAGCGGTAATCCTTACAAGGAGCCAGCCGAGGAGAGGGGAAAATGGGCAGATGGAACAGCTATAGAAACCTATGATGCACAGGAATATCTCTTTTATATCGGTTGCGTAGGCTCATATGATGAACGGGCTAAAAAGATTTCCAGGGCAGTGGGAAATATCCTTATTAAGGCTGGACTCTCTATCGGAATTCTTGGTAACAGAGAAATTTGTGACGGAAATGAGGTGAGAAGCCTTGGTGAAATGGGCCTATTTCAATATCTGGCCGAACAGAATATCAGCCTATTTAAAGAGCTTAGTATAAAAAAGATCATCACCCTCGACCCCCATGCCTTTAATGCATTTAAAAAGGATTATCCAGGGCTTGAAGAAGAGAATGAAGTATATCATTATACTCAAATACTTGCCCCCTTGATCATGTCCAAAAAGATACCATTAAAGGAATATAAAGCCACAATAACCTATCACGACCCATGTTACTTAGGAAGACATAATGGGGAATACGAGGCCCCAAGAACAATCCTGGAATCCATTCCCGGAGTCGAGCTGATTGAGATGGATCAAAACAGGGAAAATGCCTTCTGCTGTGGAGGTGGAGGAGGAAATTTCTTTACCGATATACTCGGTGGAGGTGAAGACAGTCCCAATAGAATCAGGGCAAGGGAAGCGCTTGATACTGGTGCGCAGATTATAGCTGTTGCCTGTCCACAATGCGCCAAGATGCTGGACGATGCGGTTAAAATAGAAGAACTGGAGGATAAATTAGAGGTTTTGGATGTGGCAGAGATTGTTACCAGGGCCCTGGCATGATCTGCGAAGTCCATACCCGAGGGCTCAAGCTGCGACTCTGTCCTTGATAGAAGCCTCCCAAACTTTTCCTTAGCAAATTGAAATAAAAAAGCCACCAGAGGGTGGTTTTTTTATTTGTTAATATAATGGAAGATCAAAAAACTACTGATATAAAAGTAATATTTGGATTGACACTCATTCATTTTATTGGTGATTTTTACTCTTCTTTTATCAATCCTCTCCTTCCTGTATTTGTCGAGAAGTTTGCTCTTACTTTGGCACAGGTCGGTCTAATCGTAGGAATAAGCCGCTTTCTGGCCTTTATTGTCCAACCTTCCGTAGGATACCTTGCAGACCACTACCGAACACGTTTCTTTGTGCTGGGTGGTCCACTTCTGGCTATCGTCTTTATTCCTCTTGTGGGAATAGCGCCCTGTTTTCTGGTGCTGCTTCTTGTTATATCCATAGGATCCATCGGTTCGTCTATGTTTCATCCTTCGGTTGCCGGTATGATCTCTACATACTCAGGTCGGAATTTTGGATTTTCCATGTCAATTTTCAATGTGGGTGGGACATTTGCCTTTGGGGTGGGACCACTCTTTATCACCTATCTGGTGGGTTCCTACGGCCTAAAAATATCCCCATTCACAATGATCTTTGGCCTGGCAGTGATGATTCCTCTGTTCAGGATCGTGCCCTCACCCCAGAGTGAAGGACTCAAAGATTTGGGCTTTATTCATTCAATCAAAGAAGTATTGGGAGAAGTATGGAAATCGATTATCCTGCTTTGGGTGGTGATGGTTTTGCGAGCCTTTGTCGGTGTCTCGTTCAGAAGCTTTATACCAGTGCTTTACGCACAGGAAGGATATTCCCTCATTTCTATCGGAGCAATAGTCTCTATCTTCACAGTGGCTGGAGCAATGAGCGGGCTTCTTGCCGGTCACCTATCGGATAGAATTGGATATAAACCCATTTTTTATTGCGCCCATGGCCTGGCAACACCCAGCCTGTTCCTGCTTCTCTATCTTCCTGGCAACTGGGTATATGCGAGCGCTTTTTTAGCGGGATTTTTTTCTATGGCTACCATGCCACTCGGAGTTGCAATGGCACAGGAATTGGCTCCACGGGGAAGATCGATGGTCTCAAGTCTAATGATGGGGTTGGCCTTCGGATTTGGAGGAATGCTGGCTCCTGTGACAGGGAAGCTTGCGGATATTTTTTCGATCCGTGAGGTTCTTTACTTTCTGGCAATAATACCGCTCCTGACAATTTTCCTGATCTCCATGCTCCCCGAGAAAAAATTGAAATATACGCAATCGGTGATTTAAGGCTTTCTATCCTCATC
>JAFDHR010000175.1 GCA_019308645.1 Deltaproteobacteria bacterium | reverse complement strand
GGCTGTTGACAAATTTCCCATCCCTGAAAAGAAGCATGGTAGGAATACTCCGTATAGCGTATTGTGAAGCGGTCAGAGGGTTTTCATCCACGTTGAGCTTTGCAATTTTTACCCTGCCTGCATACTCTGAAGCCAGCTCATTAAGGATGGGCGACACCATGTGGCAGGGACCACACCATGGGGCCCAGCAATCCACTATTACCGCACCTGGATACGAGAGCACCTCCATGCTGAATGTACTATCTTTAACAATCACAGGACGTTCATGAAAGACACCGACTATTAGGGGGCTTCGACACTTGCCGCATATCGGTTTATCCTGCAGCCTGCTCTTTGGTATTCTGTTTTTCGTGCCACAGTTTGAACACTGGACAATTGTGGTATCTTGATTCACTGTAATCCCTATCCTCTTTTCCCTCTCGCTGTCTTCTTCTCCTCTTTTTCCTCTTCTTCACCAAACTTTTTTAGACCCTCGGCCAACTCCTTTAACTTCTCGTTAACCAGGTAATTGATTGTCCCTTTGGGGAAGGTCCCATCAGATTGCTTTTCCCCGGCCTTTTTATCGGTTAAGATCTCGATTCCTTCATCAATGGACTTTACTGTATAGATATTGAACTTTCCCTCTTTTACCGCTTTGACCACATCTTTACGGATCATGAGGTCTTTAACATTGGTTTCCGGCATCATAACTCCCTGGCGACCAGTGAGACCTGTTTTACAGCAGCAGTCGTAGAATCCCTCTATCTTCTGATTGATACCACCGATGGCCTGTATCTCTCCCTTCTGGTTTACTGAACCGGTAACCGCTATATACTGCTTAATGGGAACACCAGAAAGACTGGAAAGAAGGGCATATATTTCAGTGGAAGAAGCGCTATCTCCATCCACACCGCTGTAAGACTGCTCAAAGGCAATGCTGGCACTCATAGTCAAAGGCTTATCCTGCGCATACTTTTTTCTCAGATACCCACTTAAAATCAAAACGCCCTTATTGTGGGTGCTACCTGATAAATCGGCTTCTCTCTCAATATTGATGATTCCTGAACGACCCATAGAGGTGGAGGCGGTAATGCGAGAAGGCTTCCCAAACATATAGTCGCCTAAGTCATAAACAGCAAGCCCATTAACCTGGCCGACTACTTCTCCATCCACATCTATCATTAAGGTTCCCCGATCGATCATTTCTTGAATATGCTCTTCAATCATGTTGGATCTATATATCTTGGCCTCAATGGCTTTATCCACATGGTGTTCCTGAATTACTGCTTTGTTTTCCTGGCCAGCCCAGTAATCGGCCTCCCGAATAAGATCTGTTATAGCGGGGAAACTGGTAGAGATTTTTTCCTGCCTTCCAGAGAGGCGGACCGCATGCTCTATGAGTGCAGCCACAGCGGTCCTGTCAAAGGGCTTCAATCCATCTTCATCTTTTTTCAATTTGATAAACTCCGCAAATTGATGGATGGAATCGGCGTTTTTTTCCATGGATGTGTCAAAGTCTGCCCTCACCTTAAAAATCTTTTTAACATCCTCGTCATAGGCCAAGAGTAGATGATAGAGATAGACATCTGAGACGATAGCCACCTTAATATCCATCTCAATTGGTTCTGGCTTCAAACCCGTGGTTGTGAACAGGTAAAATGGGTCATATGTCTGAATCTCCATCTTTTCTGTCTTTAGAGATCTCTTGAGTGCTGGCCATACACCCGGCTCCATAACTGCATCAAGGAGATTCAAAACCAGATAGCCACCATTGGCCTTTATAAAAGATCCTGCCTTTATCTTGCTAAAATCTGTCTTCCAGACGCCGCTTCGATCAACAACTCTTTCAATGCTACCAAAAAGATTTCGGTACGTCGGATAGGATTCAATAATAACTGGAGGCCCCTTTTGATCTCCATTATCTACTATGAGGTTAATCTGATAAGGCTGAAAAGAGTCTCCTTCAGGAAGAACGAAGGGAAGACCAGGAATAGCTTGCTGTGTCTGGGGTGTGAAAATTTGTATATTCTCGGTCATATCCTCAAGCATGGCATCGAAATAATCATTGATCTGCTTGCTTTTATACCTATCCTTTATAGGTACGGCTAACTCTGTGGCCATTTTGGTGAACATCAAGCGGTCCATTTTCTCTACATCTCCCTGGACCTCCTTTTGCAAAGTCCTGAGTTCAAGAGAGATTTGTTCTATATCCTTTCTTAGCTTTTCCTGCTTTTTTTTCAGTCCCTCAAACTCTTCCTTTGGGAACCTTCCCTTTTCCACCATTGCTTCAACCTGGTCGATATGCACAGGGTTTCCATCAACCAAAGGCACGACCTCAGGCCGTTTAATCTGCCCCACCTGTATATCCACAAGGGCAAATCCCTCCCCCCTTACTTTCTTATCCAGGTCTTTGAAGAAGTCTTTCCCTTTTTTCTCATATTCTTCCATGATCTGCTTTTTTCGGTTGAGATAATCCTGACTCTCAAAAAACTGCGGGATATCCTTCTTTAGGGTTTCAACAAAATCGTAAACATCTTTCTTGAATTTGCGACCCATCCCTGGCTTAAGGCGTAGAAGAATAGGTGCCTCAGTGTTTTTGAAGTTATTAACATAGCAGCGGTCGTCTGGCGTTTTAGCCTTCTTTTTGGACACCTCTTCAAGTAATTTTCGAACGGTGGACATCCTGCCTGTGCCTGCCATTCCCGTGACAAAAACATTGTATCCTGGTTTATCCATACCCATACCAAAACGAAAGGCCTCCACACCTCTTTTTTGGCCGATAATCTCTTTTAGTGGCTTTAGGTCTTCAGTAGTCTCAAACGACATAGTGGCTGGATCAAGTCGCCATCTGAGTTGGTCAACGGGTACTTTTTTATCTGATTCTTTCTTAGGCATCTATGAACTCCTTAATTTTGTCACTTGTTATTTATCCGGCGATCACTTAATCTTGATTTTTACTTTTTGGGTTATCTCCGGCTTACATTTAGGCATAATGATAGTTACTATACCCTCTCTATAGGTGGCCTCAACATCCTCAATCATAACCCTACAGGGGAGCTGAATGCTGCGGGAGAAAGACTCATACCTTCTTTCCATTCTATGATAATTTTCACCTTCTTTAACAAGCTCCTGTTTCATCTCCCCTTTAATGGTCAGAATATCATCGGTGATGTAAATATCCAGGTCTTCAGGATTTAAGCCTGGAATTTCAGCCTTAAGAATGAGATCGTCCTCCGTCTCGGATAGATTTATAAAAGGAATATCTCTGGGAGGTCTTGTAAAGTGAGGCATACCAAAATCATCCCATAGCCTGGTAAAGAGACGGTCCATGTCTCTCCTCAGTTTATTGATCTCCTGATTCTTCCATATGATCAGCCCTGGCATTATTAAACCTCCTTTTTATTCTCCGGAAATTTTATATCGAACACTACCATTCTAAAAACTACCTTTCTAAGATGCAAGGAATGTCTGTTTCGGTGTTCTTCCATTCCTTTGCCGCCTGGCGGGTCTCCATGTATGTTTACCAAGTAATGTATACAGAGCCTATTGGATTATGAATCTCATGTGAATGCTCAATCAGTATGGTTTTTTTTAAGTCAAAGATTTACAGGGATTACAGTTTATTAGGGTTAGAACATAAAAAAAGAGGGCTTTTAGTTAATACATTATTATTTCCTGATCACAATAATACAACTTTACAGTGTATATGCTCAAATTTTTTTATCGACGAATTCTAATAGCAGCTGGGGTTACCACCGCAAAGCCTTGCTTTATTTCTTTGCTATGTTTTCTATTGGCATCTGCTGCTATCTTTACCTTACTGGCTTGCGATATTCCAGCGAGCCGGATGAGCAAAACACCCTATGAGATGCGGCCTTGTCGAAATACGAGTTCACCAAAGTCTTTATTTGAAGTTAAAAGAATGGCCATTTTCTTGTTCTCTTCATCAAAGATGGCATCATCAGAAATTCCAGGCTCCATTTCGGCAACATACCATATTTCATGAGCGTCCTGTCTGAGATGATCAACGATTTGGTAATCAACGCTTTCGTCGGCAAGAAATTTCACACACCTGCCTCAACAACTGGGTAGATAACGTCAGCGCGCAAGGCATCAGCAGCGAAAGCGAGGGCAGCCTGAATCATTTTATGCGTAAGTCGGGGATGTGCTTCAAGAATCTGATCGATAGTTTCACCAGCGGCCAGTTTTTCTATAATGAGCTCGACAGTTATTCGCGTTCCAGCAATAACGGGTTTACCCATCATGACTTTTGGATCTGATACGATAAGTTTTTTCTCCATTTTATCCTCTTATCATTCATCTTGGCAAACTCATACCGGGGTAAGAGTTTACTAATACTAATTATATAAGGGGGTCAGGTGTTGTTTGTAAAAAACATTCCTCCAGGATCTTGTCAAAGCCACATTTAACACGATCATATAAATTCCTACCATCATTTTTGGAAAATATCAACAACCCATAATTCCAGAGCTCAAATATCTCTTTTATCAATTGTAACAATCAAGTATATTATTTCTGGCAAATAAAGGCTATGGTTTTGAACTATTTAATAATGGCTATGTATAAAAATGGAGGCCAAAATGGTTAAAGTTCTTGCTATTTATGGCAGCCCACGTCGTATGGGAAATACATCTTTGTTACTCAAAAATGCTGTGAAGGGAGCAATTGAAGCTGGTGCTGAAGTAGAAGAGGTGATACTCCGTGATCTAAAGATGTCTCCCTGTCTTGAAATCTATGGCTGTAAAGAAACCGGCCGTTGTGTAATCCAGGACGATTTCCAACAAGTTTATGATAAACTTTTATCATGCCAGGGTTTGATGCTGGCCTCACCCATATTTTTTTATACAGTAAGTGCTCACACAAAAATCCTCATGGATCGATGTCAATCCCTGTGGGCGAAGAAATACTGGCTGGAAAAACCTCTCATTAAAAAACCTAAAACCACACGAAAAGGGCTTTTTATTTCAGTAGGAGCTACCAAGGGAAAAAGACTTTTTGAGGGGACCCTTCTCAGCATCCGTTATTTTTTTGATGTCCTTGATACCGAGCTCTGGCGATCCCTCCTGTATCGCAGTTTAGATTTAGAGAAGGATATCCTGGGGCATCCGGAATATTTATTAGAAGCACATCGGTCGGGGAAAGAATTGGTCCAGGCTGTTAAAAAGATAGACTAAAGGGTTAATTTAACTATTTGAGATACAACCTGAACATATCTTTCGGCTCACTTTAAACGCTACTTTTTCAACATGCTACATCTTAGCGGATAAATGCCCTGTGACTATCTCCATCAAAACTGTATAGACTAATACCTCCTGAAAAAAACCATGAATAATACTTGACAAGCCAATTCTCAGTTATTATTAGTAATAATTACTATTAACATTATAATTTCAATCTCCTCCAATATGAATAAACAAAAATCCTTGACTACACAAACTTATAAATATTCTTTTATAATAAGTGAACGA
>JAFDHR010000174.1 GCA_019308645.1 Deltaproteobacteria bacterium | reverse complement strand
GGATTAAGATATAAATGGATAATGTAAAAAAGAACATACACTGTGGAAAAAATATTCTCAATTGAAAAATCAATAAGAACAAAATTATGCTGATTTGCCGATTGCTCATTTTGTGAGCGGTGATATCGAATTGAGTTACATTGCCTATTTTAAGTCCTCATTCTGAATTTAGAGAGAGAATATTGCAGTATTACGGGACTTCATCGAGGCTTGGGATAATTTGTCAGTTGGTGATAAATATTTTGATGTAATTGATTGATTATGTTACGGGTGCGCCCAGTAGGATTCCCTTCGGCACGCTCAAGGCAAGCTAACTATACGGCTCGAGAATTCGTTACTGAAAGCTGTAAAGTTTTAGAACAAAATGGTGCGCCCAGGGTGATTCGAACACCCGACCTACGGATTCGTAGTCCGTTACTCTATCCAGCTGAGCTATGGGCGCACATGCTAAAAATAACCGCTTTACCTTAATAAGGTAGCTGCCTTGCCTTAGCTATTTTGAGCAGAATTGAGATCAATAATTCGCTGAATAATATCCGAAGTGGAAATATTTGGGATAAGGGGTACTCGTTTAACCTCCCCCCCTGTTTTTTTAACGAATTCAGCCCCTATAATTTTATCTTCAGCCCAGTCCGCGCCTTTTACTAAAATGTGAGGTTGGAGATATTTGATTATGGCAAGAGGGTCTTCCTCATTAAAAATAACCACCCCATCAACAAAACAGAGAGCGGCAAGCAATTCCGCCCTTGCTGCCTCAGTCATGAAGGGACGATTAGTTCCTTTTATGTTTCTAATAGATCGATCACTATTTAAACCAACTATCAGGTAATCTCCGCACTTCTTGGCTTCGGAAAGATAACGCACGTGACCTTGATGAAGTATATCAAAACAGCCATTGGTAAAAACTATTTTTTTACCTTCGCCTTTCGCTTTTTCCACTACCTTTTTCATTTCTGATTGGTTTTTTATTTTTGATAGGTATTCTTCCATTCGAGATACCTTTTCACGTATCCATCCACCATTTCGGTCTGATTAACTTGTAGTATTTTAGCGTAGGTCTTTAAAAATCCTTTAAGATAGACAAGGGCTGGGAGCTTTTCAAAACGTTCTTCCTCAATATCTTCTAATGTTTCTCGTGGTATATTCGTTTGTTTGAATATTTCTTCAAGGCCCATTTCTTTAGTTCTTCTAATCGTTTTAATGTCTTTCCCAGTTACAGAATTTTGGCTGTCGAAGAGGGTAAAGTTTCTGTTAGAAGGTAAACTCTCGTTCTCTGCCTTTTTTTCCTTTTGGGTAAGGCTTTCTACACTTACCTCCACGAGCCTACCTTCGGTGATATTAGAATCTTCCAGCGGTGAAAATGCGATTTCCTGAGGGGAAAACTCGCCCGTTTCAAGTAAAAAATGATTGTATTCTTTTCTGAGCTCGCTGTCGGTCAGGGTTTTGTATGCTTCAGCCAAACGGGAAAGGATTAGCTCCCTCTCCTTTTGTGTAAACAGTGAATAGGTGGAAATAGAATCGTTTGAGTATGTGTTCATTGCTTGATCGTATGCAGATCGAACTTCCCCAAAAGAGGCCTTAGGAGAAATGTCAAGTAAATTATAATAGTTTTGCTCGCCTAATCGCTTCATGAACTGCCAGATGGTTAGTTAAACAATTTAATCAGCAGGAAAGTCTAATCCTAATTGATAACGAGGTGATATTTCTTGAGTAATTTCAGTAAGTTCATTAAATGCTTTAGAATAGGGCAGATAAGCCATGAGTGGTTTTTTCTGGCGTATGCCTTTCCAAATTTTAGTATCATGGCCTACATTTCCCAAGAAATCAATCGGGATGCCAAAGTGTTTCTTGGCCGCGATAGCCATCTGTTGCCCTATGGCCCTGTCTTTGCTTGTGCGCACCTGGTTAACAATTAATTTGATATCTAAGGTTGAGAGATAGCCTGATATAGTATCTCCAAGCCTTGGTTCGATTGTTTCTATAGTTTCCAGGAGATCAAAAACTGACTCGAATTTGTGCCCATTCCTCTGCCTGATCCCATTGTCTATGAGGGATCTCACCACTTCTTTACTAATAGTCTTTCTTAAATGGCGAAAAAGAAGCCCCTTTATAAAGCGATATGTATTCTCGATGGATGTGGGTTCCGGTGATGTTATGAGAATACCACAATTGGAGATTAAAAAAAAGTCGAGGATATTAAAAGATGTCCCAGGACCAAGATCTATCAAGATGTATCTATAATTCAGTTTCTTGATATTGTTCAATACCTTTATCTTTTGTCCATAGGATAGATTAGCGATCCCAATCATATCATTAGCCCCTGAAATTAATTTAAGATTATTTATCCCTGTCTTTGTTATGATACCAGAAATAGTTGATCCTTTTTTGCTAACAAAATCAGATAGGCCTTGTTTCGGAGGTTTTAATCCCAAAAAGGTATGAAGATTAGCTGTTCCCAAATCAGCATCTATGAGAAGAACACTATTGCCTCTATTAGCCAAACAGATGCCTATAGTTGCAGTAATAAGGCTTTTACCAGTACCCCCTTTCCCACCACCAATTGCAATTATATGATTATTTACTGCTTTAGATTTATTTATTTGTCCTTGTTCAATCATTGGCCATTTTAGGAAAATAAAGTGCAATTAGGTTAACAGTTGATTATATGGATTGCAACCTTTTTTGGATGTGTAACAGCGTATCTAATTTACCATTTCATTTTCAATTAACCAGAGCTCTGGCCATTGTGAGACAAATAACAGTTGTAGCACCTGATTTTTTTAGGGTTCGTGCGCATTCATTCACGGTATGCCCGGTTGTAAAGACATCATCAACCAATAGTATCTTTTTATGCTTGATAGCCTCAGGATGTATAATGGAAAAGGCATTTTTAACATTTTTTCTCCTTTCTTTTTTCTTCAGACCTGTCTGCGCTTGCGTATATCTGTTCCTGATAAGGGATAGATAATCTAATTGATTCCCGAGGTCTGAGGCCAGTATCCTGGCCAACAAAAGACTCTGGTTGAAGCCTCTTTCTCTGAGTCTGCGTCTGTGGAGAGGTACAGGGATAATTACACAATCCGTTAGATTAGGTATCCATTCTTTGGCAAAGGAGGAAAGCAGGTGTCCAAGAGACGACATTAGGTGAGTTTCCATGTTGTATTTGAATCTTTGTATGGATTTCACAAGTGGGCCTGAGTAAAGATAAGGTGATCGGAGGAAATCATACCAGGGCCTTTTGCGAAGACAATTTTCGCAGAGATGATCTGATCCTGTTGAGGTTGGGAAAGGCAGACCGCAGACAGTACACATCGGATGGGTAATAGGGGTAAGGCTAGCTAAACAGATAGAACATAAATGAAATGACGAGAGGAGCCTTTCATCGGTAGTCAAGAACCGATTACAGATATGGCAGCGTGGAGGATAGATAATGTCAATTAATTGAGAAAGGAATTTCATTACTGCGTTATCTCGAAAACTCCCTAAGTTATGGAAATATCAAGTTTTTTGGGAATGTAAGTTTTTGGCACCCATATGGAATAGTGCGCCGAAATCTCTCAATCCATTATAAACTATTTTATCTTGATTGAGACATAAAAAAAGGCGACCAATTACTGATTGGTCGCCTTAAGGGTAAAATCCCAGCTATTTTTTTTACAATTACATCATTCCACCCATTCCACCCATTCCACCTCCTGGAGGCATTGCTGGCATTTCTTTTTCTGGGCTTGGTTTTTCAGCTATCATAGCCTCGGTAGTGAGCATAAGGGCAGCGACAGAAGCGGCATTTTGAAGCGCATATCGTGTAACTTTGGTTGGATCAATGATTCCAGCCTTGATGAGATCTTCATACTCACCTGTCTCAGCATTCAAACCAAAGGCACCTTTTTGTTCTTTCACCTTCTCCACCACCACTGATCCTTCCAAGCCAGCATTGTTTGCAATCTGACGTACCGGATCTTCTAAAGATCTTGTGACTATATTTACTCCAAGCTGTTCGTCTCCCTCCAATTTTAACTTTGATAAGCCTGAAACGGATCTGATAAATGCGATACCGCCACCAGGAACGATCCCTTCTTCTACTGCTGCCCTGGTAGCATTGAGGGCGTCTTCAACCCTTGCTTTCTTTTCCTTCATCTCTGTCTCTGTTGCAGCTCCGACATTAATAACGGCAACACCACCAATCAACTTTGCCAGCCTTTCCTGCAATTTTTCTCTATCGTAGTCAGAGGTGGTATCATCTATCTGACTCCTGATCTGTTTTACCCTTCCTTCCAGATCACTTCTGTTTCCACCGCCATCGACAATAGTTGTATTGTCTTTATCGATGTTGACGGTTTTTGCTGTGCCAAGGTCAGTTGTGCTTACATTCTCCAGTTTAAGACCCAGGTCTTCTGAGATCACTTTACCTCCTGTGAGGATACCGATATCCTCAAGCATGGCCTTCCGCCTATCACCAAAGCCAGGCGCCTTAACAGCTGCTATTTTTAATGTCCCTCTCAGTTTGTTAACCACCAGGGTAGCAAGGGCCTCACCCTCTACATCCTCAGCAATGATTAAGAGAGGTTTTCCCATCTTGGCGATCTGCTCGAGCAGAGGAACCATATCTTTCATGGTGCTGATCTTTTTTTCGTGTAACAGGATATAAGGATCTTCTAATGAGGCATCCATCTTTTCCGCATCCGTTACAAAGTAGGGGGAAAGATACCCTCTGTCAAATTGCATTCCCTCGACAATCTCGAGGGTTGTTTCCATACTTTTTGCCTCCTCAACAGTGATAACCCCTTCTTTGCCAACCTTTGCCATGGCCTCAGCAATAATATTTCCTATAGTCTGATCATTATTTGCCGAGATTGTTCCTACCTGAGAAATTTCTTGCTGCTCTTTTGTTGTTTTGGACATCTTTTTCAGTTCATCTACGACAGTATCTACTGCCTTTTCAATACCTCTCTTGAGGGCCATAGGATTAGCGCCTGCTGTGACAAGCTTTGCACCTTCACGGTAGATTGATTGGCCCAACAAAGTGGCTGTTGTTGTTCCATCCCCTGCTACATCTGATGTCTTAGAGGCAACCTCTTTGAGCATCTGAGCGCCCATGTTTTCAAACTTATCTTCGAGCTCTATCTCCTTAGCCACGGTAACGCCGTCCTTGGTAACAGTGGGTGATCCCCAGGACTTCTCCAAGATAACATTTCTTCCCTTTGGGCCAAGGGTTACCTTAACTGCCTCAGCCAGTGTGTCTATACCTTTCAATATTAATTCCCTGGCCTTGGAATCATATTTAATTTCCTTTGCTGCCATAATGAAATCCTCCTTGAGATTTTAAAAAATAAAAATAATTATTTAACAATAGCAATAATATCTTCTTCTTTCATGATAAGGTGGTCTTCGCCATCTATTTTGATATCAGTTCCAGCATATTAACCTCTAAAGGTATCTTTTTTTCTCCCTCTTCCCCAGTCTTTCCGCTTCCAACAGCAACAACGATTCCTTCCATTGGTTTTTCTTTGGCTGTATCAGGAATTATGATACCACCTTTGGTTGTTTCTTCCTCTTCAACCCTTTTTACAATTACCCGGTCATGCAGTGGCTGAATTTTCATCACTCCTCCTTTTTTTCGTTTGAAATTACAGATACCTAAAAAGGATAATGACTAAAATAAAAATGTCAAGCCCTCGATTTAAAAAAATATTTTCTGGCGGATTAGTTTGATAATTATTTAAAAATCCTTTTATTTTAGGGGCTAATTGTGGAAGTAAAAGAGATTTCTTGACATGACCTCTGAACATAATTAAGCTAATCTTCAACAACTGCTGAATAAATTTAATGTAAATAGACAGGAGGACGAATCATGCCTATTTATGTATGGGCTGGCAAGAGCAAAAAGGGGCGTCCCTTAAAAGGTGAACTCGAGGCTGCTGATGAAAGGATAGCAAGGATACAGCTGAAGAAGAGGGATATCGAAGTTAAGAAACTCAAACAAAAGCCTAAAGACCTTTTTGAAAATATTTCATTTATGCAACCCAAGGTCACTAATAAAGACCTTGTTATCTTTACCAGGCAGTTCTCCACAATGATTGATGCTGGCCTTCCTCTTGTTCAGGGATTGAATATTCTGGGGGAGCAGACAGAGAATAAGACGTTTAGGAATATGCTCAAACAGATAACAAAGGATGTGGAGGGTGGCTCAACCTTAGCAGATGCTTTAGGCAAACATCCTACAGTGTTTGATTCCTTGTTTGTCAATTTAGTTGCTGCAGGAGAGGTTGGGGGGATTCTTGA
>JAFDHR010000173.1 GCA_019308645.1 Deltaproteobacteria bacterium | reverse complement strand
GGCAGTTTTCGACATGGGTCAAGAAAAACAGAAAGCAGAAAAAAAGCGAGGCCAGTTTAGCCTGCCGGTAACAAATTTTCACACTTGCGCAGGACACTTTTCAACACCTTTTATAAGTGCCTAAAGTGCCTAAAGTTTAAATGTTTAACTTTTTTTATTGCCTCTAAATAGACCCTTTAGCTTTACTTCAATCTATCAATTCCTTTGTTCGCCATTTTCCGAGGGCCTTGTATTTGGTATAAATCATCTGCAATCCCATCCATAACCTTAGTTCACTTTTACCCGCCAGACTTACGGCGGGTTAAACTTTAGCTCACTTTAGTTCACTTAAAGTTCAACCACCGTTATACTATCGTTTCCCCCGTCTCTACCTCCAGGGATAAAATCTTTCACATAACAATTTCCATTTAAATGTTCTCTAACAGCCTTCTTTAAGGCCCCTGAACCCATGCCATGGATAATCTTTATTTTAGTATATCCATGAACCAGTGCCTGATCTATGATTCTGTCCACAAGGGGAAGGGCGTCAGCAATAGTATAGCCAATAAGGTTCAGTTCCTTTTTAGTCATAATTGGACTGGACACAGACCATTGTTTTTCACGTATTGTATCTTTTTTCTTTTGAGGAGATACACCTGATTCCGGAATTAACTCAGATGAATCAACCGTAAGCCTTACATTGCCTATCATAATCTGCGTTCTTGAGGAGCCTTCATCAATACCAACAACCCATCCCCTCTTTCCAGATTTCTTATGAAAAACTGTCTGACCAATAGTAATGGAAACGGGATTAGTTGTTTTATTTTGGTATGTTATTTCAGATATTGCATCCATCAGATCATGTTTTGTATGTGTGTATCGTTCGGTTGCCTCAAACTGACCTTCTGCTCCTTTTTTCTTTAGGTGTTCTATAGCCTCACCAAAATCTCTTTTTGCCTCTGTTAATAGGCTCTCTGCCTTATGCTCCTTTTCAGCGAGCATCTCATTTAACTGCACAACTAATTTGTCTCTTTCTTTCTCTAACCTATTTTTTGATAGCTCATATTTTTCCTTTGCGAGTATAAGGTCCTCTTTCTCTGATTTCACTTCTTCCATCATCCTGGCAAGATCTTCCATTACTGAATCAGGCCTTCCTTTTTCTTTGCCCAGATACATGGTAGCCTTATCAATTATTTCACCCCTTATCCCTAAATCTTGTGCTATCTCTATGGCATGGCTTACACCTGGCATGCCGGTTAGTAACCTAAAGGTAGGTTGCCCCTTTTCGTAATCAAACTCCACAGATGCATTTTGGGCCTTTTTGTTAATCAGGCCATATCTTTTTAATTTTTGATAGTGAGTAGAAATTGCACTAAGAGAACCGTTTTGCGAAAAATAATCCAGAATGGCCATAGCAAGTGATACACCCTCGTCCGGATCTGTACCTGTTCCCAACTCATCCAAAATTACCAGAGAATTTTCGCCAGCCTGATCTATAATCTCTTTTAAATGCTCTAAGCGGGCAGAAAATGTGCTTAGCCCTGCTGATATATCCTGATCATCTCCAATCTCAGCCAGTATGTTATTAAAAACACTCACAGCACTACCCTCCTTAGCGGGAATATGCATCCCTGACTGAGTCATAAGGGTTAGAAGACCAATCGTCTTTAATGCCACTGTCTTGCCACCCCTGTTAGGCCCAGAGATGATAAGAATATTTTTCTGGGAATCTATCTTAAGATCAATAGGCACTACAGGTTCTAAAGTTCCTTCTTTATTCCCTTTACTGGATTCAAGATAAAGAGAAAGCAGTATAGGGTTCAAGGCATCTGAAAAATAGATAATCTTATCTGTGCTAAGGATAGGGCGTATTCCTTTTATAGCCTTACTAAATTCTGCCCTGGCGAAAAGCCCATCAACCCTTCCCATAATCTCTAAGCAACTCACAAGTTCAGATGAAAAATCAGACACAAAAGCTGTAAGCCTTTTTAGAACCTTCTTTTCCTCCTCCTTTTCCTTATCTGTTAATTCAACTAAATAGTTATTTTCCTCCACCACTGCCAGTGGCTCTATAAAGCATGTAGAGTGGGTGCTGGAATAACCGTGGACAATTCCCTTAATAAAACCTTTCTTTTCGGTTCTAATAGAAATAACATAGCGACCATCTCTCACAGAAATAATGTTATCATCGCTAGACTCAAGGCTGCTTAAAATATCATTAAGTCTTTTCTCTATTACCCTTCTTTGGGCCACCCTCTGGGATCTTAGAGAAGATAGTAATGGGCTTGCACGATCTGATATTCCTCCATCTTCAGTTACGGATTTACCAATCTCCTTTGCGAGGATGTCACATGTTGGAATATCCTTAACCGCATCCCACAAGGAAGGGTATAACTCCCTTGCCTCACGTATCCAATTTTTTACCTGATGAGATATCCCTATAAGATTATGAATAGATAAAAATTCTTTCCCTTCAAGAAATGCCCCCTTTTTAGAAGCCTTTCGTAACATTGGCCTGAAATCAAACAGGCTCGACAAAGGAATAAATCCTTTAGTACACACGAGCTCTTTCATCTCTGAGACAAGCTTTTGCTCAGACTCGATAGATTCCAGTTCTTGTAATGGCTTAAGTGAAAGACAGTTTGAACGACCTAATGGAGAAGCAGCGTAATGTGATACGATATTGAGCAACCGGTAATATTCGAGTACCCTAAGTGAGTTTTCTGTCATGGGGGTTTTATAAGCCTTTGGCTTATTAAAAAAACTAATTTTGTTTCTCTAACTCAATAATTCTCGAGCTATCCTGTTAACTTCACGGCCATCAGCCCTGCCAGCCATTTTTGCCATAGCTGATTTCATAACACTTCCTAAATCTTTTGGGCTACTGGCCGAAATTTCCTCAATTACCTGAGTTACTATCTCTTTAATATCTTGAGTTGATAACTGGGGCGGCAAATATTCGGATAATATTTGTATCTCCGCCTCCTCTTTCTCTACGAGATCTCGGCGTGAACCCAGGTCAAACTTCTCTATTGCCTCCTTGCCTTTTTTTATCTCTGATGATATTACCCCCATAATCTGTTCATCGGTGAGTTCCTGACGCAATGCAACCTGCTTATTTTTGATAGCCGACTTTAGCCCCCTTAATACAGAAAGTCTTTGCTTATCTTGCTCTTTAAGTGCCTTCGTAAAATCAATAATAATATCATCATATAAGCTCATTCGGATATTCCTTTTAAGTCTAATATTTAAAAAGTAAGTATATATATTGAAATGTCAATAACAATAACGCAAATTCTTTAATAGCTTCCTTTATCAATAATATCAATAGCTTCTTCTAATTTAATTGATCCATCATAAAGGGCCCTTCCTGTTATTATTCCACTGACTCCATCGTTCTCTAATGTCAATAAATCCTCTATATCTTTAATTGATGATACGCCACCTGCTGCGATAACTCCTGCATTTATACCTTGTGCAAATTCTCTTATGCCATCTATATTTGGACCGCTTCTCATTCCATCCCTTTGTATATCCGTATAAATAAAGGCTGCAATTCCCATATCCTCAAACCTCTTTGCCAGATCAATTGCAGTAATGCTGGTAGGCTCTGTCCAACCTTCAACAGATACATAATTATTCCTTGCATCTATAGATATGATAATTCTGTCCGGATAACTCTTACATGCCACCTCTACTAAGTGTGGGTTTTTATAGGCAATTGTGCCAATAATAATTTGATCAATACCCAGATCAATATACTCCTCTATGGTATCTAAATCTCGAATCCCGCCACCTAATTCCACTGGCACTGAGACTGTATCGAGTATTTTTTTTATGGCTTTTTTATTGAAAGATTTCCCATAAACAGCCCCATCCAGATCAACAATATGTAATCTCTGTGCGCCTTTCCTTTCCCATTGAAAGGCCATCTCTTCCGGGTTATCAGAAAATATGGTCTCCCTGTTCATCAAACCCTGCTCTAATCTTACGCATTTACCTCCCTTAATATCTATTGCTGGAATAATGAGCATTTGCGTTCATCCCTTCCTTATGTCACTTTAAAAAGAATTAGCTTCCCTGTGTCCGGATGGCTCCAGGTTCCGACCCTGATGAAATCCTTGTGGCTTTGAGTTGCTATATAAGAAGCGCTTTGTTTGGGCCAATGCTTCTCTTCCCAAAGGAAGTAGCTTATTCCTCTGCCCCTCAGGTTTCGAACAAATTCCTCATAATTTTTACCAAGTATATTGTCCAGATCATAGTTTTTCTCTGGACATGGAGCGCCTTTATAATCAAGGTTTGAATAAAAGGAAATCCATCTAATGGATTGTTGGGATGTGGCTACCAGTATCTCCTTATCGTTCCCTTCTCTTTCAGCAATAAGCCCGCCTATCTCTTTAAAAACGAGCTTATCCTTCTCTCTAGGTTTCAGATTCTTTGGCAAGGAAAAACCCAATATAAGCAAACAGACAATGAGAAAAGCAACAGATTCTTTAAGATTGAATTTAGACCTGAAAAACACCATTACCTTTTCGAGTCCAAATCCAATGAAAACAGCGGATGGGAAGACAAGTATTCCCATATATCGCGTCGGCATTTCCCACAGAATCAGCACTACTATATACAAAAACACAAATGCAGAAAAACTAAGAATCGAGAGATATAGTATTCTTTCGTCTTCCTTTATCTTCTTACATACGCCCTTGAATCCCATGAGAAAAACTATAAAGAAGGGATAAAAAAAGGCCTTTATCATGCTTGTCAAGAGTGTACCGAGGGCAATCCACCATATCAGATGTCTTGCTCTCAGTAAGAAACGGCTTACAATTATTCCAAGATCCTGATGAGCCAAGTCTTTTATAACTGCCCTGATATTGTCATATCCAGCACCAATGAAATCAAAATGGTTAGGCATTACTCTGCTAAAATAGAACAAATCATCAATGCCTAATTCAAAGATGCGTAATCCAAGAAAGAAAATAAAAACTAACAGTACAATAGGGATAGAGAAAACACCGAACTTAATTAATTTTCTTTCCTGCCTCACGATAAGCATAAAAATGTATGATATACCAATAAACAGAACTCCCTCAATTCGTGCCCATGCCGCAAGTACAAAGGATAGGTTACTCAAAAGGAGATAAAGATACCTAATTTTACCAATTTGACCGATAAAAAAGTGCATTCCGAGCACCAAAAAAAACCAGAACACAGGTGCTCTAACCACATCGACGCTTCGATCAACAAGAAAGGGTATGAAAGCAAATACTAAGGTTAAAAGCAGGGCGATTCTTTCATCAAAAAAGCGTTTGGAAAGTAAATATAAAGGTATGAGGAGCATGGTCCCAAAGAGCAGTGAAACAACCTTTGCAGCTATTACCCAATCGCCAACGATAGAATAAGTTCCAGCAATCAAAATAGGGTAGTTAGAAAAATATATCAGAACGGAATTCCAAGGAGCGCCTTGCCTGATGAATATAAAGTGGCCCGTCGGGATTAATGATATAGGTATATTGAAAGCAAAACAATCTTATAACAAAGCCCAGGCCAATTATAAGAATGGCAAATTTTTTCACTCTTTATTAATCCCCCAAAAGCTATTCAATATCAAAACCTCACCCACCGCAAGCCCATAAAGACGTTAAGAAAGTATAATCGATCAGTTTTTTACTGCAATTGGTTTTTAAAGGAGAGTGTTTGACAGTATCTGACTCCGAAGCTTAGTTTCAGAGTTATTCATGAAAGAAACTCTAAGTTATCTTACTTAATATGATAGACAGGATAAACAGGTTTTTGTTGTTGTCCTTTTGTCCTTCCCAGACGGAAGGACAAAAACCCAAAGCCGCCAAAGGCGGCAATAGAAAGCTCCAGGGATAAACCAGAGATAGGTATTATGTCTATCCATAGAAAATGTACAACCCGGTTTTTATCTCTCCCGCATAGCGGGATTCTTCTTTCTCAGTTTCTTCAGGAAACTGAGAAAAAGAAAAGAAAGTCCTACAGATCCAGTAAATCCTGTCAGATAAGAAAAAGACCATTGATAATTAAGTTTCTTAGGAGGGGATAGTGGAAGGAGGCAAAAAATAATATGGCCAACAACAAATACTAAAATATTATTCCTTTTATTCAGGGCTTAGAAACTTTATACGTAGGAACCAGCTCTTTTAAAAGCGAGATGATTTTTCCCCTATCCTTATCTTCTATGGCCAGAGAGATTAACAAATCTATTTTCTCTAAATATTCCTTATCAATCTTTCCTGTAATTCTTGCCGAATATATCTTCTTATGGATTGTAGCAGTCGTTCCCTCCTCAGCTGTGAGCAGCTCTTCAAAAATCTTTTCCCCTGGCCTTTTTCCAGAGATAACAATGGGGATATCTTTATCAGGTTCCAATCCCGAAAGCCTGATCAATTCCTCTGCTACCTGATAAATGGATACCGGCTCACCCATATCCAATACAAAAACATCATTACCGTTTCCAATAGCCCCGGCCTGCATTATTAACTGGACGGACTCTGGTATGGTCATAAAATATCGCTTCATCTCATAATCAGTTATGGTAATTGGGCCACCCTTTTTTATTTGTTCCTGAAAAATAGGCACCACACTTCCTCTGCTTCCAAGCACATTGCCAAATCGAACAGAAATAAATGAGGTTGAATTACTGGCTAAACAAAGGATCAGATTCTCCGCAACCCTCTTGGTTGCCCCCATCACACTGGTAGGGTTAACTGCCTTATCTGTGGAGATATTAATAAACTTTTCTACGCCAGATTCGGAAGATATCTTTGCTAATACCTTTGTTCCGTAGATGTTATTTAATATTGCCTCCCTCTGATTTTCCTCCATCAGGGGAACATGTTTATAGGCGGCTGCATGAAATACGATAGTAATACTGTTCTCTCTAAATACCCTTTTAATTCTATGTTCATCCTTTATATCTCCAACAATGGATAGTAAGAAAAGGTCAGGATATTTCTCTTTTATCTCCATATCTATATTGAAAAGCTCTGTTTCTCCCATATCCAGCATAATAAGTCTTTCCGGATTAAACCTGGCAATCTGTCGGCAAAGTTCTGAACCAATTGAACCCCCTGCTCCGGTAACTAATATATTCTTATTTTTAATATAAGAAGAAACCTGGCCCATATCAATCTTTACAGGTTCACGTCCCAATAGATCCTCAATAGAAATATCCCGTACATCCTTTAGGGTAACCTTTCCCTTAATCAGATCAGAGATTCCTGGGAGCACCTTAACATCTTTTAAATTGGTTTTTCTTACATATTCCATTATTCCCCTGATCTCTTTAGAGGTGACAGAGGGAATGGCAATTATAATTCCTTTAACATTAAGCAGTTTTACAAAGTTTGGTATACCCTCTCTTCCCCCTAATACCCTTATACCATGTATCAGGGTATTTTTTTTCTGGGTATTATCATCAATAAATCCAACCGGAAAATGACTGTATTGTGTAGATCTTATCATATCTCTTACCAGTTGTTCCCCAGCAGAACCAGCCCCCACAATCAGTGTTTCTTGCCCTCTTTTCTTATTAAAATCTGAATAATAGAGGCGAAAAAAGACCCTAATGCCAGTAATAAAAAATAAGGTCAGGAAAAAGTCGATAAAAATAACAGATCTGGGGAAACCTGCTAAAAAGATTTTCGTATCCCGAAAAACCAGGGCTATAAAGGCAATCATGGGAGAGGATATGGCTGATGCCTTAATAATAGATAAAACCTCCCCAAGTGAGATGTAGCGAAAGGAGATATGATAGAGGCGAAAAATCCAGAATATAAGTATCTTTAAGGGACAAATTATTAGAGCGATTAAAAAGATTTGATAAACATACTTTTCTCCTATTTCACCAATTGAACCTAATCGAATTAAATAAGCAAGACAGAGGGACAATAGGATTAAAATTGTATCTATAACTATAGATAGAGATTTTTTATACGAGCGTGCAGAGTCAAAAAATCTGTCTAATCTTTTCTTTATCATCGCTGTCTTTCCTGTTAATCCCCTACATTACAAATAGAATCACAGATATACCCATAACATTTAATAAAAAATTATACCAATTGAAAATCAGTGGAGAATTATTGTTGTATTTTGCTTTATCTGCTTAATAGACAATTTATTTTACAGGATTTAATATAAGAAAATTAATTATTTTACTAATCTACTGCTGACATTTACTAAAATCCCATTGCTTGTTTAGCTTCCAATCTATGTAGTAGTCAAACTTTTTCGAATAAAATAACTGACCATAGTAAAACCGACAAAAAAAGCCAGTAAAATGGGCAAAATCATAATGCCTCCAAAAGGCTTAGGCAGTAAAACAGTAACACCAACAACTAATTGTATCAGATAAAGCCCGCCCCTGTTACAAGAACATTCATTCCATATTTCCCCTAACCTATCCGCAGATCCACCTGTCCCGATATAATCGGGGCGAGCAGGCCTGAACCGCACTCGAAGACTGTCGGCATATGCATCAATACGAAAAAAACCGAGCAATGTCCCCCATTACTATCCTCTAACAACTGTATTTTGAAAGGGTCACCTTCTCCTCGTTTTTCCTTGATCTATCATTTAACCTGTATTAGTATACATCTAAAAGTAAAGCAAAGGAGGAAATCATGGAGCAGGTGAGAGTCAATCTAACACTAGAGCGAGAAGTCTGGGGAAAGTTCAGCGCTATAGTGCCACGTCGAAAGAAAAGTAAAGTTATCAATGAGTTATTAAAAAATGAAGTCGAAAAGACAATCCGCCTAAATGAGAAAAAAGCATTGAGTTCAGCCTTTCAAGAGGCATCTAGAAATAAACAGCGCCTGGAAGTAATCAGGGAATGGGAACCCTTGGATGCAGAAGGATGGGATTAAATGAATCAAGGAGATATCTACCTCATAAATCTTGACCCAGCATTGCACACAGAGGCCAGTAAGATTAGGCCGGGTATAATCATTTCAATAAATGCTATGAATCAATATTCACCAAGACTCATTATCGCTCCCATAACGTCCAATATAGGTAAAGTGTATCCTTTTGAAGTATTCATTACTCGAGGAGTTGGGGGCCTGGAAAAAGATTCCAAAATCATGCTAGATCAAATAAGAAGTCTGGATAAGCGAAGATTAGTCAAAAAGATAGGTGCCATAAATAAAGAGATGTTGGTCAAAGTTTGCTTAGTTGCTCAGAAACTCATCTCAGCAGAATAAATCAGCAATTCCCTTGCCCCGTGGAATCTTTACCCCATGAAGTTGGTAACTTACTTCATCGGGGTGAAGGCTATTCCTCTGAGGTTCGGATTTATTCTTGAATCATAACCTGCTTAACCACTTCAACAATATCGCTGCTGTATTTATAATATTCCTTTTCCAACACCGCACTCGCCGGCGCTGGGCAGTCGGGAAGAGTTACCCTTTTAATCGGTGCTTTGAGATATTCAAATCCGTTTTCTGAAACAATAGCGGATATTTCAGCCGCCAGTCCACAGGTCTTCCAGCCACCATCCGCAATAACAAGCCTGCCCGTCTTTTTGACAGATTTTAATATTAAATCCTGATCTATCGGTTTTACTGTGCGAAGATCAATGAGTTCCACATCAATTTTCTCTCTGGCCAATCCCTCCACAGCTTTCGTTGATTCATACGCCATAAAAGAAACAGCAACCAACGTAATGTCAGCTCCTTCCTTTCTAAGAATACTCTTACCTATTTCCACCTCATAAATTTCTTCAGGCACAACATCTTCA
>JAFDHR010000172.1 GCA_019308645.1 Deltaproteobacteria bacterium | reverse complement strand
TGACCCGAGAATCCCCTGGCTGTATAATTTCAAATTGGATTTTCGGTTCCGATAGATCCATTAGCCAAATGGTCAAATAAATCAGCCCAAAAAAATCGCTGATATAATCGGGACTTAGGCTATATTGCCAGGAATTATAAATAATATAGAAAGTAACTATCCAGGTTGTCAGGTTCAAGGTTCACAGTTCAGGGGTTCAACTTGGAGCCATGAACAATTGTCCATGCCAAGAGTCCTCAACCGGCTCATGAAAAACCCGCATTTAACTGTTAATGGTTCAGCAAATAACCATTGAACAGTGAACCCGGAACTTTGAACCTGTGTAGTTAATATAGAAATTGCAATATTTGCCAATGAAGTCGCGCCTCCCGATCCCGTCCCGGTCTCGGGACGGGGAGGGCAGGCCTGAACCTTGAACCCCTGAATCCCAATTTTATCAGGAAACCACTGAACTTGGAACCTGAGTAGTGCAAAATATTTTGTCTTGACAATTTGCTCCATTGCAATCTAAGGTAGTAATTAACAAGAATCATTGAGAAAAGCAATTTACATGTCTCTCTTCGACCTCTTCATTTAGATTAATGAAAGGAGGGAAAACCTGCAATGACTTCCAATAGCCCCTTGAAAGATAAATTCATACTTGTAGTAGATGATGAACCTGATGTCCTTGAAACCGTGGAGGAAGAGCTCGATATGTGTATGATTCGCAAGGCAACAGATTATGACACCGCCATGCAATACCTTGCGGGCTACACCTTTGATATTGTCATCCTCGATATCATGGGCGTAAACGGGTTTGAGCTTTTAAAAGACGCAGTGTCAAGAGGATTTCCTACAGTCATGCTCACTGCTCACGCCCTTTCCCCGGAATCATTGAAAAAATCCATAAAGCTGGGTGCTGTTTCTTTTCTGCCAAAGGAAAAGATTCCGGAACTCAGATCATTCCTTGAAGATGTGGTCATTGGTGGCGGCAGACCAGTCTGGCATAAGCTCTTTGATAAACTGGGCAGCTATTTTAAAAAGCGATTTGGCCCTGATTGGCAAGAACAAGACAGATTTTTCAAAGAGTTTGTAGAAGAGTTGAAGGAAAGCATCAAAGATCAATCCTAAATCTCGCCCTCACTCCCTCTAATTAAAGTTTTATTCTTACCGATTTGATACAATTGGTGATAGAATATTATAGTTCTCTGCCATGAACTTAGCCCTGACATGTGGGGGAACTTTTTCGACATGATGAACAGGATTAACAAGATTTTCTTATTTTTTTTATAATCCTGAACATCCCGCCTGCCTGTGCGTTGCACGCAGACAGGTCTATCCTGTCTCAAAAAAAGGAATTTCTATACTATCAAGATAGGTTAATATGGGAGGATTTGTCTATGCGTTTTTTCAAGGCCGTTCTGTTTAGTTTACTGCTCCTGGTCTCCTCGAGCCTTTGCATGGCTGACAATCCAGCGTCATATATCAAAATGGATGTCAAGGAGTTCCACCTGAAAAACGGCATGATGTTTTTAATCGTTGAGCGACCTGTAACATCCCAGGTTGCCTGCCGCGTGGCGATACGTGCCGGTTCCGCACTTGAAGATACCGGAAAGACCGGAATCGCCCATTTGCTTGAGCACATGATGTTTAAGGGCACCAAGAATTTTGGTACCCTGGATCAAAAAAGGGATATGGAGTTGCAGGACAAGATAGAAGCCGCATATCAGGTGGTGCTCTCAGAACAGGGAAAACGGAATCCAGACCAGGACTTGATTCGGAAAAAACTCACCGAGATGGATAGGCTTCGAGCCGAGGTGCAAAAAATCTATATCCCTCAGGCCTTCTCGTCTCAGTTGGGCAAAAACGGCGCTGTGGGCGTAAATGCCTTTACCGCTAAAGACCAGACCCAGTATATAATGTCGGTGCCATCAGATATGCTCGAGCAGTGGTTCTCGATAGTGAGCGAACAGCTATTCGAACCTTCCTGGCGTGAGTTTTACGTTGAGAAGGAGGTCGTGCAGCGGGAGTGGGCCTTCCGATATATTAATAGCCCAGGCGGCGCTGCCTGGCTCGATCTTAATGCAACTGCCTATACCGCACACCCATACCGAAATCCAACAATCGGCTGGAAATCGGATATGGAAAAATATAACACCAGTGATGCAATAGCCTTTCATAAGAAATACTATAATCCAACAAACGCCGTGTGTGTGCTCGTGGGGGACGTGAGAGTGGAAGAAGCCAGAAGGCTGGCAAAGATTTACTTCGAGCGGTATCCAAAGGGAAAACGGAGCCCTGAAATCGTAACGGCAGAACCCACGCAGCACGGCCCGCGCAAAAATATTCGGTTCTTGAAAGGCGCCCGCACACCATTGGTCAGAATTGGTTTCCATGGCGCTCGAATGAAAACCAAAGACTTCTATGCGCTCGATGTTATGACCATGGCCTTAAGTCTCGGCCGTAGCGCTCGCATAACCCAAAACATCATAAATAAGGGTCTCGCTGTCGAGGCCTGGGCATATAACCCCGATAACCGTTATGGCGGAATGATCATCTTAGGCGGCTCCCCTAATGAGCCTGATGAGGTGAAAAAGGGGAACCTTAATACAGATGAGAAACGTCAGGCTTACGTGAATGCCTGCCACACACTTGAAAATACACTCATTGCTGAAGCCAAAAAAATGAAACATGAATTAGTTTCTGAGCGCGAACTAAAAAGGATTAAGAAACTCAACCAACGCGAATTTCTGGATCGAATGCGAAATAATGAAGAGCTGGCCGGGACCTTGGCGACAATGGAAGTTCAAGCGGGCTGGGACTATCTTACCGATTATCTGAAACGAATCTCAGAGGTCACACCCCAGGATATCAGAAGGGCAGCCAGAAAATATATCCGAGTCGAAAATCAGACGAGCGTTTACGTGATTCCCGGGGGGAGGCCTGATCAACCGGCACAGAGATACACCGAAGTCCGATCCATTGGGATTACCGGAGCAACAAAGATTGTTAAACCCGACACATTTGATAACAACTCGATCTTTCATACGCCTGTGGACTGGAAACACCCGCTTTCTTTCGATCGGGTCCCGAAAAAAATCGTATACCCAAAGGCCCAGACCGCCAGGATCGGTAACACACCGATTTTCTATTTGGCTGATCGCGAACTGCCCCTGATCGATCTCACCATTCTCGTTAAGGCCGGTGATGTCGACATTGTTAATGAGAAAACCGGTTTGGCAGATATACTCAGCAATAGCATAATTCAAGGCGGCACCCAACGCTATTCTCCCTCCGAGCTTGCACAGGTACTCGACGAAAACGCCATCCGTATATCAATATCCGTGGCTGAGGAGGTATCAAGTATACACCTTTCGGTTATGAAAGAGGACTGGGAAAAAGGGCTCGATCTGCTAAAAGAAATTCTTGCCAGACCAGCCTTTGACCCTACAGTACTGAACGTGGTCAAAGAGAAGGAAATAGTTTCCCTTAGCAGGCAGGGTGAAAATGCGCATACCGTGGCAATGCGCGAGGGTATGATCTGGCATTTCGATGGGCACCAATACGGCCGCGATCCACTGCTCGGTATCAAGACCATCCCGAATATCAGGAGGAAGGACCTCACTGCCTTTATGAGGAACTATTTCGTCCCCTCCAACATAGTTGCCGCAGTGTCAGGCGATATAACCTTTAAGGAGGCTGGAGCAGGTCTGAAAAAGCTCCTCGAAGCGCTTCCCCAGGTCCGGTCCCCTGAACGTAATCTCAATGACCCAAAAGAAACTCCACCTGTTCTGGCGCTTATTCCCAAGCCCGGACAGGTGCAATCCCAAATAGCGTTGCTCTTGCCCAGCGTCAAGCGCACGCACCCCGATTTCTGGAAAATACATCTTTTAACAGATATCTTCGGCGGCAGCGATTCCCTCATGTATACTCGCCTGCGGGACGACCTGGGGCTCGTGTATTCAGCCGGTTTCTTCCAGACCTATAAATGGAATGCGGGAACACTTACTGGGTATATTGGTTGCAAGGGCGATAAAACGAGCACAGCGATAATGGAGACATTGAAGATAATGGACTCCCTTCGGAAAAACGTTCCCAAAAAAGATCTGGAATTCAAGCGACTTGATGCCTTAAATAGCTTTGTCTTTAACGTAGACACCCCAGCCCAACTGGTTGAGGTCTACAGCCACTATTATATGAGGGGTGAACCCCTCAACACACTTGAGAAAATTCAGGATGCTTATCGACATGCAACCAGGGAAGAGCTTCGCAAACTCGCCGTGCAATTGTTCGACCCGAGCAAGATACAGATTTTTATCGTTGCAGATAAGATGACCCGGGTAAAAACAAAAGACGGAACCGAGTGTACGGTGCAGGGAAATCTTAAATCGCTCGCAAAACGAATTGGTCTTCCCTATCGTGAAATAGCGTTGCGATGAAAACTTTGTACTGGCTATTAGATTCGAAGAGCTATGAAGGAAAAACTCAGTCCTGACGACATCTCTATGTAGAAAATGTTTAAATAAAGAAAAAAGGAGTTACTCCATGGAAACCCATCATAAGACCAAAATTCTCATAGACCTGGAAAAGCTCAACACCCTTAATCCAGAGGGCTGTCCTGCCTGCGGAAAAAATTTTGAGCTCGGAGAGCCGGTCGTTTTAGCCTGCGGCAAATGGGAAGGCGAACGGTATATCCATGAAGATGAAGCAATTCTTGACAGAAAAGCAAACGCCTACTACGAGCGAAGCTATTATAAGGCTATGAAAGGCAAGCTTAACTGATTTATCAGATTTATATGGAAAGGGCCTTCAAGAGAAAAGATTGGTAAAGTTCTTTACTGCTTCCATGTATTCTTTCATGCCCCTCAAAAAGATGTCATTGTGATTGGCTCCAGGAATCTTAAGCAGCCTTTTATCCTTCGAAGGACATGCATCATAAAGGGCCTGACCCTCAGTAAAGGAAATAATATGATCATTCTCTGCATGTATAATCAATGTAGGTTTATTAAATGTCGTTATCTTGTCTATGTTACGAAATCCGTCTTCCTCCTTTATCCCTAATGTCTTCATCTCAACGCCTAAGAGCCTCAGAAGAGGCCCGGCATAGGCAAAACCACTTTCAATAATGAGGCCATCTATGTGGTCCATATAATGTACTGAAAGCTCAAGAGCGGAGGCGCTGCCCAGAGACCTGCTCATTACAATAAAGGGTCCTGTAAAAACTCTATCTTTAAGCCAGTTTTGCACATAGTGAAATATTATATGAGAATCTTTCATCATGGAAGTAATCGTTGGTGTGCCAGTAGAGCGTCCATATCCCCGATAGTCAACCGGAAAAAAATTGATCCCCATCCTCGTATACAATGGCCCTATGTCATCATAATCCGCCACGATCTCACCATTTCCGTGAAAGAAAAGTATAGTAGGAGCGTCTTTTCCTGCCAGATGAAACCGTGCACCAACTACCACATCCTTGTCTATTTTTATAAGTATATCCTCAGCAGAGGAAGTGGCACTTGGCACTTGGAGAGCCCCATTCTGGTCTGGGGTGAAAAAGAAACATCAGAATCTCTGGCCTATCCAATAAGGAATAATCGATCTTTGAAATATCTATCATTTGAAATGTTTCCTGTTGTAAAAAGGGGTCAAACCTTAACTATTTACTCCACACATTTTTTATTTTGTTAAAGCAATTCCTAAAATAGGTATCTTTTTCGATTTTCTCTGCCACCCTCACTTTGTTCCGACTGAATGCCGAGGCACTGATACCCCCCAATCTCTTACCGATATCTGCGAGACTCATATGCCTGCTCAAATATATACGACACAACTCTAAAAATATTAAACGAGCATCTCGGCAGTGGGCTCTGCTTTGATATAGCTCCGATTGCCCTAAGCCAAATTCAGAAGCTACTTCTTTTGCTATCTCTTCTGGTGTATTGGGGCCCGTTTCTAAATCCTTAATCCCTGGAAGTTCCCTCCTGTCAACCTTGTAGCCAGAAAGATAATTTTCATACACCCAATCCACAAAACCATCTGAACCCAATACTGCCTGACCCTTAACATCTTCCCAGAATGTTAGATTCATATCTTTTGCAATACCACTTATTACAAAACTTCTATACCTCCTGGATCTCTCTTCAACATTTCTCCCTCCAATCACCCCAAGAATCTTGCCGTAATTTACAAATGTCTCACGGTCTTTCAAATAGATATAGCCAGTATAGCTACTCCAGGGATATCTTTGAATAATATCCCGCTTCTTTTTAATATCGAATCTTGAGAATTTCTTGATTCGGACAGGATTCAGGTGCACATAACGACTCAATTCCAGAAGATAACTGTCTTCTTCTATAAGGATTGCCTTATATCGGCCCTGGTAAAGGTGACCAATTCTTTTGTGACGACGATTGTAATAAACTGTGTAGGTGGTGTTTAATCGCTGCATAAAACTGCTAAGATTTGCATCAGTGGTCATGAGAACAAGGTGGAAATGGTTTTCCATAAGCACATAAACATGCACCTTAATGCCATAGAGCTTGCTGCTTTCTGAGAGAATCTCAAGAAACCTTTTTTTGTCCTGATCATCACTGAATATATTCTTCTTTTCATTCCCCCTGCTGGTGACATGATACCATGCGCCAGGGTATTCTATGCGAAGAGACCTAACCATAAAAAACCAAATAGCAAAACTATGTCATTTTGTCAATAGTTAAGGTTTGACCCTATTTACTGTTTACTTAAAACCGTGCACCAACTACCACATCCTTGTCTACTTTTATAAATCCTCAGTAGAGGAAGTGGCACTTGGAGAGCCCCATTCTGGTCTGGGGTGAAAAAGAAACATCAGAATCTCTGGCCTATCCAATAAGGAATAATCGATCTTTGAAATATCTATCATTTGAAA
>JAFDHR010000171.1 GCA_019308645.1 Deltaproteobacteria bacterium | reverse complement strand
AACCTATTTTTAACAAAGACGCAGCATTTTCCCCGCATATCTTTCCTATGGCATCTTTGGACAGACCTGCATCTTTCATCTCCTTGAAGTAGCGGCTCGGTTTAATAAGGGGAAAATCGCTGCCAAATAGTATCTTATCTAAACCCACTATCTTTGTGGAGATAGAATAAATCTCTTTATCATAAAGATATGGGGAGGCAGCAGTATCAAACCATGTGTTTTTTAATACGCCTTTGACTGCCTTTTTCATTAGGTAGTAAAAAAAGAGCCCTCCTCCCCAGTGTGCGAGGATGATTTTATTATCTGGAAAGTATTGCAGGAAATCATATATCTCTTTCAACGTCATAGGGGTTTTTCCAGGGTAGTAATGGCCAACAGATTCATTTGTATGCAGAAGAATGGGTACGTCAAATTTTTGAGCTATTTCAGCAATGGGCCTAAAGGCTGTAATGGTATCTTCTGAAATAGCTGATGTATAGAATGCCAGTTCTCCCACCCCGGAAAGGCCTGATTTCAGGCACCTTTCAAGTTCTTTTTGAGCGTCTTTGGCCAGGGGGAAAAATGCGCTAAAGCCTATCAGCCTGTCCTTGTATCTTTCAACTACATTGAGTATATAGTCATTGTTTCGTTTGAAATAATCCTTGGTTTTCCATGGGAAGCCAAATACAACCGATTTATCAACTCCCTCATTATCCATATTCCTGATAAGCTCTTCTACTCCGGCAAGTTTTGAACCAGGAAGACTATAAAGCAACTTGAAAGCTGCTTCACCGTCAAAAAAATCTTCCCGTTTATCTCTGATTTCAACTGGAAAGATATGTGTGTGAGAGTCTATTATCATCAAATCCTAACTACTCAGCCACAAACCCGCCTGCCGTCCGGCGGGCAGGTTCATTTGTGTCCATTTGTGTTCATTCGTGGCTAAGTTACATCAACTCAAATTATTTCTCGCAAAGCTCCACTAATACTCCGTGTGACTCTTTGGGATGGATAAAGGCGATCCTGGCTCCGCCGGCGCCCTTACGTGGTTCCTGATCAATGAGACGGACTCCCTTTTCCTTTAGCTCTTTTAGGGCCTCATCAATATTGTCTACCCTGAATGCAATATGCTGCATGCCTTCACCGCGGGAGGCAATGTGTTTTGCCACAGGTCCATCAGGAGCGGTTGATTCAAGCAATTCCAGTTCGCTATCGGTAATGGGGAAAAAGCCTGTCTTTACCTTTTGCTCTTCAATGGTCTCTTCTTTTTGAAGTTTTAATCCCAGTATATCGGTGAAAAATTTCTTCCCCTCCTCAATGCTATTTACAGCTATTCCTATGTGGTCAATATGTTTTATTTTCATACCTCTCTCCTTTTTATTGATGGATGTTGTGTGTTGTAGGTGGTTTGTTGATATAACGACTGACAATTTTCACCTTAGTGTCATTAACAAAATAAACATGAGCTTTACTTAATTCGATGCTTGCATTTTTTATATCTCTTTGTAAAATATAGATAACTATTCTGCCACCAAGACTCAAAGACACAAAGAGAAGATAAATATAAATTTCACTCCCGATTTATCGGGATTAAAAAGGCAATTATAAAGAATTATATAATAATCTTGGTGACTTAGTGTCTTTGTGGCAAGATACCTGAGTTACAAATATAGAAGCTATTAACACAATCAGAGAAAAAAGGGAATTATTTATGGATATGCAGGGACCTTTTAGATATTCTTCTGTAAACAAGAAAGAGCAGGATCAATCAAGTTTTGGTGAATTCGAGGCCACAGAGCTTTACTGCCCCAAATGTGGAAAGGCAGTGCCAGTAATAAAATCCCTTCTTTTGATTTTACCTGAAGGTGACAAATATGAATATCGCTGCCGACTGCCGATTTTGTGGCACTGCAGTAGGAGACAAAATAGACCGGCACGGTCAGTATTATTCTGTTTTAAAGATGTAATGAATACGTCAGTGGTGAGTTGTCTGTGGTCCGTTGATAATTCTATTTTCAAAGGACTAAATTCTGCCAATTATTATATGATAGGAGCAAGTTTCCCTCAATTACCTAAAAATAATAGATCATTTTTACCAAAAAGACCTTGACATTTTTATCTTTAAGTGTTAGGAAGCATAAAATGTTTTTATTTCCAGCAAGAAAGGAGGTGAAGAATAAAGAGGGTTTATTTTTTTAATTTTTTTTTTATTTTTATAAACAAAAACAATTAGGAGGAAAGAGTTATGAAGAAATTATTTGTTCTACTTGCAGCAGTTGCATTTGTAGTTGCATTTACTGTACCTGCTATGTCTGCTGATTGGGGTTTTTATGGAAGTGCAAGGATGTATACCTTTATGGATGATGAATCCAAAGAGGCATCAGGTCTGGGCGTTAGTGACGGCGATCTGGCATGGATGTTACAGGGTAATAGCAGGATCGGGGCCAAGGTAAAGGCCGGTGCTATAAATGGTAGTTTTGAGTATTCAAGCACACCGGGCCTCAGATTACTGAATGCCGCATGGAAATTTGGCGCCGGCACCTTAGTGGTAGGGCAGGATTATAGCCCAATTGACACGTTTATAAGCAATCAACAGGGCCCACCCAAATGGGGCGGTGACATTGATGGTCTTCCCTGGGGTGGTATTTATGACGGCAGGGTTCCCCAGCTCAAGTTAAAGATGGCAAGCTTTCAGGTTGCTTTGATGCAGCCTAAGGTGGTATCAGCTACTGGTTTAACTCCTGATGATACTGACACCTCAATCCCCAAGATAGAGGCAAGCTATACCTTTAAAGCTGGACCACTTGCACTAAAGGTTTTAGGTGGAATGAATACCCACGACGATGTAGTTATTACCGGTACTACTGAGAAAAGCTACAGCGTTGATTCCAACGTATTTGGAGTCATGGCAAATTTTGCTACTGGCCCATTTTCTGTTGCTGCTAATATGTTTATGGCAACGAATCCTGGAAATTATGGTTTGCTCCAGGATAATTCAGTGATGAACGCGACTTTTTCTAATAACACTGTCAATGATTGCGATTCTACGGGCGCTTTGGTAGTTTTGGGATTTAAGGCAAGTGATATGATCAAACTTGAAGCCGGCTATGGTATGCTCAGCAATGAGGTTGAGGCTGCTGGTGTAACAACAGAGTCCGAGACCAACTCTTACTATGTTCAGGCTGTTATTACTTTAGCAAAAGGTGTTTATATCGTTCCTGAATATGGCTCAGTAGATTACGGTGATAAAACGGAGACTGGCGCAGCTCCTGTAAAGCAGGGTGATATTAGCTACTTTGGCGCAAAGTGGCAGATTAACTTCTAAGACGTATACTTAACCAGTCTTAGTAAAAAAATACCCGGGGTGTTAATTAGCCCCGGGTTTTTAGTGTTTTTAGGTTTGACTTTGATGAAAAGTTTACTTAACATTTATACCATGTCCAAAAAAAATTATAATACTTACGGTAAAATCATAGGCATTTTTTTACTGTCCCTTATTATCTCCCTCCCTGTGCCGGCCATTGCGTCCCATAAGAGACTTGTGCTTTTTCCACTGGCTATCTATGCTGATCAATCGAAGGCATATCTTGGCCAGGGGATTAAAAGGATGCTCATCTCGCGTATCTCAGGAGCGGGGATAGAGATTGTGCCTGATGAGAAATACACCTCTCTTTTGAGTGAAAAGGAGGTGGAGGGAATAACTTCTCAAAAAAGGGCGGAGGAACTGGCCAGGATTCTTAAGGCAGATTATGTTATCTTTGGCAGCATCACAGCCATAGGTGGTGGCTATAGCCTGGATCTATCCCTACTTGAGTTAGAGAAGGATGGATCCAAATTGACAAGGCTCTCTAAGGCAGTGGATGAAGATCAATTAATTCCACAATTGTCTGATGTAGCCTATAAATTAAGAGCATTCATACAAGGAAAGCAGATCCCCGCCACACAGACGGCGGGTAAGTCCGCCAAAAAACTGGCGGGTGGGCCTGGCAGAGAAATAGCAGAAAAGGCCGCTGTTTTACCAAAACCCCGGACAGCAAAAGGTATCTTTTCCCAAATAGAGGGCGATAAGCAGGGGCCAAAGGCTATAGAAAAGGGTCTCCTTTTTAAGCCTACCAGGGAATACCAGGGATTCAAGCCAACAGGTAAGATTTCAGTAGGTATGTCTGTTATGGCCTTTGATATGGGAGACCTGGATGCAAAAGCAGGAGTCGAACTTCTTGTTTTAGGGAGGAAAAAATTACTCCTCTATGCAAGGCAGGGGGCATCCTTTGTGCTCAAGGATACTCTAAAGGCAGGCTTTGGGGAGGATTTTCTTAAAGTTAGCGCCGGCGATACGGATAATGATGGCATGGCAGAGATCTATCTGGTAAGCCGCTATGGTATAAGGGCCCGAAGCACAGTTTTACAATGGGACGGAAAGTTTAAAAGACTTGATCGCAGGGCAGGTCACATGCAGGCAGTAAAGGACCCTATCTCAGGCAAAGCATTACTACTTTTTAAGAACTCCAAGGTTGATGAGTTCTTTAGCGGCAGGATATATATTATGAATTATGGTGAAGGAGGAAAATTAACAAAAGGTGAAAAACTGCCTGAACTCGAGGGGGTTCAGTTTTATACCTTAGCCCTTTTTGACACAGATAAGGATGGAGATCCTGAATGGATTGGTTTAGGAGACGAATCCAGGCTTTATGTCTGGGACAAACAGGGGGAGGTCCTATGGAGGGGTGATAGACATCTCGGAGGTACCAATAACGCCATCGCATTAGGGGATGCAGAACCTGGAGATCCGCCACCAAGGATCGCCTTTAACGCCAGACTCCTGATAGCAGATATTGACGGGGATGGAAAAAGAGAGATTTTAGCCATAAAAAACATACCCCTAATAAAACATGTGGTCAATTTTAAGGTCTATACCAAATCCCTCTTGATAGTTTACCGAATAGAAGAAGGCCAAAGGCTTTCTCCGGCATGGACGACCGGGGATATTGATTGGTGCTTAACTGATATGCAGGCACAAGGCCAGACCCTCTTTCTGGCTGTGCAAAAGGGTAAAGTGAGTAATATAGGCAAACGGTTCAGTCAAATTATGTGGTTTGAATAGATTTTAGCTAATTTGTTTGATTGGTTTTATTAGTTCAATTGGTTTGATTTGTTGAAGACCAGATATGGCGACTATAAAAAGGTTTGAGGATCTTGAGTGCTGGCAAGAGGCGAGGAGGTTTGTACGACTCATTTATAAACTAATAAAGAATGACCAGTTCAAGAGAGATTTTGAATTAGTTGGACAAGCAAAGGGAAGTTCTATTTCATGCATGGCCAATATAGCAGAAGGTTTTCATAGGAATAGTACGAAGGATTTTATGAAATTTTTAGATTATTCACGAGCATCTATAGCTGAAACAGTGAACCACTGTTATGTTGCATTAGATCAAAAATATATCAATGAAGAAGAAATTACTAAAGTGAAGCAACAAGCTGATATTGTATGGAAAAAGGTTAATAACTTCATCCACTATCTAAGTAAACTACATGCTCCTAATAGATCTCGCAAAAAAATAAATTCAACCAATCTAACTAATAAAACAAATTAAACAAATAAAACTGATCATTTTTTTCTCTCCTCAAATTCCTTGAGAGATCCCTGCCGTTCTTTTGTAAAAACGCAGGCCAAACAGGCCTCAATTTCATAATCCATTAATGCCTCAAGGCTCACCTCACCCCTTGCCATATTAAGACCTTTTTTAATTATTTGAATAGAAAAGGCAGAATTTTCTGCAATTTTTTTGGCCATTTCTTTTGTTTTTTCCATAAGCTGATTCAGGGGAACAGCCTTATTAACCAGGCCTATTCTTTCAGCCTCCTTCCCATCGATATATTCTGAGGTAAATAGAAGCTCTTTGGCCTTTCCAGGGCCTATCAGATCCTGGACCAATCTCATTGCGCCTCCGGTAACAGAAGATGTAACTCTGGCCTCCGGGGAGCCAATCTTTGCCTCTTCTGCAGCCAGACGGATATCACATGCAAGGGCCAGCTCATAGCCTGATCCTAATGCATAGCCATTGATCGCTGCGATTATCGGTTTTTCAAAACGGATAATTGTTCGTGAGGTCTCCTGAAGTTCAACAAGGTAGTCTCGATAGTCCTCTATGCTCCTGTCCTTTGAATCCTTAAGATCAGCCCCGGTAGAAAATGCCCTTCCCTCTCCTGTGATAATCAAGACCTTTATTTCAGGATCATTCTTCACATCCTCTAAGGCTACCTGAAAATCGAGCCAGAGCTGCTTGTTCATGGCATTTAATACCTGTGGTCTATTCAGTTTAATCGTGCCGATTCCTTCATCTTTTTCGTAAATAATACATTCAAAGTCCATTTTTCTGCTCCTTCCTTATTTAAACCACAGATTTACGCAGATTACCGCTGATTTTTTTCTTTATATTTGGTTCTTCTCCAAATTAGTTGAAGAAAGCTTGGTAAATTTTAAGTGTAAAGTATCTTAAATCATGAAAGCCATAGGCTTTTCGTTTGATGACTTTAATTTTATTATTAACCCCTTCCAACTTACCAGTATGGATGGGATATTCACAATGATTCAGGATGCCATAACGATGGCGTTCAAGCATTTTTACAAAACTATTTAATGATCTATTATTCAATGAACGGGCAAGCTCACACCAATGATCCAATGCTTTAGCAGCCCAAGCCCGAGATTTATAAGACCAGATATGCTTAAGCTGGTCCTTTAGGATCATTACTGTGTTGATCACCTCGTTCAGTGCCAATAACTGTTTGAGTTGCTGGCGCTGTTTTTTCCGACGAATATTAGATCGGTTTTTCAAGAGCAGATATTTCGCTCCTTTAAAGACATCTTTGTTTTCTTTGGCCGCTTTCCGATATTCACTGTTGCGGATTTTGTCAATTACGCGGCTAAAAGCAGCCACGACATGGAACAAGTCAAAAACGATAGCCGCATGTGGAAGTTTTTTTTAACAGCTTTGATGAAAGGGTCCCACATATCCATGACCACAGCCTCAATCGATTTCTTTTGTTTGGAAGATAATCGATTGAAAAAGCTGGTAAGAGTTTTAGCTTTACGACCTTTGCCAACATGGATAACACGACCGGTTTCGTAGTCCAGGACTATGGTCAAGTAATTGTGGCCCCTTCTTAATGAAATCTCATCAATAGCAAGAATACGTAACCTGTCATAGTTGGGTTCACCATATTGGGCTTCAAGGTATTGTTTGTCGGTCTCTTTTACAGTTTTCCAGTCCAGCTTAAGATGCTGGGCTACCTCAGTGACTGTCATCACTCTGCAGAGATGATGAATATAAATTGCCAGACGCTTGGTAACTCGCAAATACGGGTGAAAAAGCTCTAGTTCCTCGATGCTTATTTGCTGGCAATTGGCACAAAATAGCTTACGATACTCACAGTGAATCCAGACTTGAGTACTGGCTAGGTTCAGATCCCGAATGGTACGCTGAGTC
>JAFDHR010000170.1 GCA_019308645.1 Deltaproteobacteria bacterium | reverse complement strand
TTGGAGGCGGCAACCGGATTCGAACCGGTGTAAAACGGTTTTGCAGACCGCTGCCTTAGCCACTTGGCTATGCCGCCTTTTATTGGAGCGGGAAACCGGGCTTGAACCGGCGACCGTCACGTTGGCAACGTGATGCTCTACCAACTGAGCTATTCCCGCTCTTTTTTTAAATTTCCTACTACTTTTCAAAAAAAATGTCAAGTTTTTTAGATCAGCATCTTTTTGATCATTCTAAAATATACCCATCCAGACCACATCGTTAATAGTAAGGCTGCCCACAGGAAAGTCATTCCAACGACATGGAAATCAATGTGTAGATACTGGTAGTGCAGGCAAAGACATACAACTGACACGGCTTGAAATATTGTCTTGTATTTTCCGAGGGAATGTGCCTCAATAACCTTACCCTCAACCACCGCAATACCCCTCAGGCCTGTTACTGCCATTTCCCTTGCAATAATCAGAATAACAACCCAGGCTGGAATTCTACTCAGGGTTATGAGCATGATCATGGTTACAGAAATCAGTAATTTGTCAGCTAAGGGATCAAGAAATTTACCCAGGGATGTGATTTTTTTATGTTTACGGGCATAGAAACCATCCAGAAGATCTGTGATAGCCGCAACCCCAAAAAAGAGAGCAGCCAAGAAACTTCCCAATTGTCCAGGAAAATACAGACATATAACAACTACTGGAATGAAAACGAGCCTTATAATACTCAGCGTGTTTGGAAGGTTATTTATATTGCTTTTACTTTTTTTCATGCCCAAAGGTTTTTAGTCCCCCTGTTTTTTAAATTCATTATAATATTTTATAACCTTCTCAACGAAGCGCCTGGTCTGAGATAGAAGAGGGACAGAATTCCGGTTAGCCACAACTGAAGGACCAATATTATAGGCAGCTATCGCTAATTTTTTATCTTGGTTAAACTTTTTAAGGAGTAAGCTAAGATATTTTGTACCGCCAAAAATATTTTCTTCTGGGTCAAAGGGATTATTTACCTCCATATCGTTTGCAGTGGGTGGCATCAGTTGCATCAGGCCCTGAGCACCGCTTTTAGAGATTGCATTGGGATCGAAAGATGATTCTGCCATAATGATGGACTTTATAAGATGTGGCTCCACACCAAATTGTTGTGCTGCCCTTTGAATTATAGTGTCATAATCTCTAATATATTGTTTTCCCTTTAGGCTTCCTGTCTTTATATAAAGGCGATAACGTTTGTCTGATCGAATGTTGGTGAAATGCCAGACCCCATTTTCATCCTTGAACCGATAAATATCGGCCTGCGCAGATGTGAAAGAAAAAAAAAGTGAAAAAAGTATACTTACCAGGATACCATAGGGGAACAACATGGAAAAAGACATTTATTTACCCCATTTTTTTCCAATCGGCTAAAAATTTATCTAATCCAATCTTGGTAAGAGGGTGTTCGGTTAATTGAGAGAGTACCTTGAAGGGGATTGTAGCAATATGGGCACCAATCAAGGCTGCATCTAATACATGGACAGGGTTGCGGATGCTTGCCACGATAACCTCAGTTTGAAATCCATAATTGTCATATATGGTTACTATATTGTCTACTATTTCCATGCCAACGCTCGTTATATCATCAAGTCTGCCAATAAAGGGGCTCACATAGCTCGCACCTGCCTTGGCTGCTATCAGCGCCTGCAAGGGTGAAAATACCAGGGTTACATTCGTCACAATATGTTCTTTTGATAGTATCTTCGTGGCCTTAATCCCTTCAGTTATCATGGGAATTTTAACCACGATATTATCGGCGAGTGTTGCCAGATGTTGTGCCTCCTTAACCATGCCCTTTGCTTCAATACTTACTACTTCAGCACTTACAGGGCCGTTTACTATATGGCAGATTTCTTTAATTAATTCTTCAAATTTTCTTCCCTCTTTTGCTACCAGTGTGGGATTTGTTGTGACACCATCTAACACACCCAGTTCATTGGCCTTTGTAATTTCGGCGATATTTGCTGTGTCAATAAAAAATTTCATGTTTCCTCCTTTAGGATTTCAACGGTCCCGCTGTATGGCGGGATTGGCAGTTTATTTAAAAGCTCTCGTATGGTTAATTTAAAAACAGGATGCATAAGGTCAGGCGCCAATTGAGCCAAAGGTTCTAATACAAACTGTCTTTTGTGCATCAATGGATGGGGGATAATCAGATTATGAGATTCTCGTATCTCCTGACCAAACAGGAGTATGTCGAGATCAATTATTCTGGCCTCCCACCGTTTCTTCCTTATTCTGCCCATCGCAGATTCTATATTCATAAGTCCCCTTAATAGTTCGAAGGGGCTTTTCGTCACTGCAATCTGAGCAATACAATTTACATACCAGGGCTGTAGAGTAACACCCTCTGGCTCTGTGTTAAATAGTGTGGAGCGAGCAATTACATGGCAGCCCGGTAATGTATCTATCTGCTCAATAGAGTATCGACAATTAAAAGATTTATCTCCCAGGTTTGATCCTATCCCTATATATGCGATGGTTGGTTTCAATTATATGCCGATATTTTGTATCCTCTCTATTGCCTCTACAAGGCGGCTCTCATCCTTTGTCAATGCCAGCCTTATATAGCCTTCGCCAGGATCACCAAATCCATTCCCTGGTGTTACTACAACACCAGCCTCCTCTAAGAGCCTCGTAGTGAAATCCACCGACGTATAGGAATCAGGAACTGGAACCCAGAGATAAAACGTGGCTTTGGATGGATTTACCGTGAAACCGGAATCCCTCAGCCCGTTCACCATAATATCTCTCCTCCTGGTATAAATTTTTCGTATCGCTGCACTACTTTCCTCGACTGCCCTCAGGGCCTCTATACCAGCTACTTGAATAGCCTGGAAAATACCTGAATCGATGTTGCTTTTAATTGCACCTAATCCCTTAATGGCCTCACTGTTTCCCACGGCAAATCCGATCCGCCATCCAGTCATGTTGAACGTTTTTGATAAGGAATGAAATTCTATTCCTATATCTTTCGCTCCTTTGATTTCAAGGAGGCTCATAGGTTTGTATCCGTCAAAGGCAATTTCGCTATAGGTAAGATCATTGCATACCATTATGTGATAGGTGTGTGCAAATGTGACCACGTCTTCAAAGAAATGCCTATCAGCTACGGCTGCTGTTGGGTTGTTGGGGTAGTTGAGCCATAATATTTTGGCAGTTTGAGCGACTTCATCTGGAATAGAGGCAAGATCCGGCAGGAAATTATTTTCGTTATAAAGGGGTAACATATAAGGCCTTCCGCCCGCAAAATGGGTGCCACTATTATACACTGGATACGCAGGAGCAGGGATGAGAGCACAATCACCTGGGTTTAGAAATGCGAGGGAAAAGTTGGCTATCCCTTCTTTTGCGCCAATCAGGGCAATTACCTCACTTTCTGGATCAAGTGTGACTGAGAACCTGTCTCCGTACCATTTGGCAATGGCGATCTTAAAGTCTTCCATCCCAGAATATGAGGGGTAATGATGATTGGCAGGATCTCGTACGGCCTGTACCATGGCCTCTATAATGTGAGGTGGGGTAGGGAGATCAGGGTCACCTATACCAAGGTCGATGATATCCACTCCCTTTGCTGCTATCTCTTTCTTTTTTTGGGCAATCTCTTTGAACAGATACGGGGGTAACTGTTTGATTCTTTCAGCGAGCGTAAACATTTTTCCTCTCTTCCATAAGCGTTTACCGTTGTCCGTTCACCGTTAGCCGCCAACTAATAGCCATTCAACTTAAAGCGTGGTCAATTTCTTGTCGGTGAACAGTGAACGTTAACCGGAAGACATATTCATATGTAGCCATTCACAGCTGCCCTATTTCTATCGGTAAACGGAAAACGGTGAACGGTGAACTTTTACCTCAATCCCAACACACCTTGCATATCATAAAGGCCATTCGATTGTGTGACAACCCATAGGGCTGCACGCAAGGCACCCTTTGCAAAATTATCCCTGCTATGTGCCCTGTGAGTAATCTCAATTCTTTCTCCTGTTCCGGCAAACATTACCGTATGCTCACCTACGATATCACCAGCCCTTATGGATTGAATACCAATTTCTTCGGCTGTCCTGACACCAATAAATCCTTTTCTTCCATAGACAGCGTTTGTCTCGAGGTTTCTTTCGGTCGAATCAGCCAGGATTTTAGCAATATGCATTGCTGTGCCGCTTGGGGCATCTTTTTTTAGCCTGTGATGGGCTTCAATTACCTCCATATCCCAGTCTTTACCCAGAATTATAGATAGGTCTTCCACTACTTTGAATAATACATTAACCCCAACACTCATATTCGGGGACCTGACACATCGTATTTTTTGTGCAAGGAGCTGTAGGCCTTTTTCATCTTCGCCTGTAATACCCGTAGTCCCAATCACCATTGCCTGACCTGTCTCGGCAATAAAGCGGATATTATGCAAGGTGCTTTCTGGAGTAGTAAAATCAATCAACACATCCGCATCTTTCATTGCGTTGCTGATATCAGCCGCAAGGTCAATGCCTATCTTACCGAGACCAACAATCTCCCCCACGTCCTTGCCAATTGCAGGGTGATCTGGTCTTTCAAAGGAACCTGTTAATGTTATTTCTTCGCTCTGTTGAATCATATGGATGATTCTTCCACCCATCCTACCAGCAGCGCCGGCAACAACAGCCTTTATCATTTTCTTCTCCTATTTCAAAATTAAAATATTTGTATCTCAGGTATCTTGCCACAAAGGCACCAAGACACCAAGATCAGAGAATTATTTTTTATTATGGCCTTTTTAATCCCGATAAATCGGAATTAAAATTAATGAGAAAACTCCGGTATTCAATTTATATTTATCACCTCTTTGGGTCTTCGTGTCTTGGTGGCTGAATAGAGACAAATATTTTTTCAAAGAAATTCGGGAATCACCTCTCCATGAATAAGGTCATCGTATATTTCTCTTGATCTAATTATGGAGAAGAGCTTTCCTTTCACCATTACCTCTGCAGGCCTGGGACGAGAATTGTAGTTTGAGGCCATTGAAAAACTGTAGGCCCCTGCACTCATTATAGCTACTAAATCTCCGGATTGAAATGCTGGCATTTTCCTATCTTTCGCAAAGAAGTCCCCGGTTTCACACACAGGACCTACTAAATCAGCGACTACCATTTCCGAGTGGACTATTTTTACCGGCTGAATTGCATGAAATGAATTATATAGGGTAGGCCTGATTAAGTCGTTCATCCCGGCATCTACAATAATAAAGTTTTTATTTTTTGTAGATTTGGTATAGAGCACTTGTGTGATCAGAATTCCAGCGTTACCAATAATAACCCTGCCTGGTTCAAGAATAAGGGTAATGTTTTCTTGTCCTAATACTTCCTTTAGTGCCATTGCGTATTCTAAGGGATGAGGTGGTTTTTCGTCATTATAGGTTATCCCAAGACCGCCTCCCAGATTAAGGAATCTAATATCGAATGCCATTTTGTTGAGTTCTTGTAAAATGTCTTTTAATTTTGTTAAGGCATCTAAAAAGGGATCAATATCGGTAAGTTGGCTTCCTATATGGCATGATATTCCTTTTACATCGATGTTTTTCAGCTGCCTGGCTGATTCGTAGGTTTGTAAGGCGT
>JAFDHR010000169.1 GCA_019308645.1 Deltaproteobacteria bacterium | reverse complement strand
CGGATAAGTTTCCCCATGCCCGTTATATCTCTCAAAAAAGAGGGGTGGAATCTGGAAAAGCCGGAGGTCCTGGCCCTTATGGAAAAGCTCAGGTCATCCGGAATTCCTTTGGGTAAGTATGTCCAGGGACGATTTTACTATGGTATAAAAACCGGCTTCAACAAGGCCTTCGTCATTGAAGAGGCTAAACGGAAGGAACTAATTTCCAACGATCCAAAATGTGACGAAGTTATAAAACCTTTTTTGCAGGGCCGGAACATATTGAAGTGGAAAGCTGATTCAGAAGGGCAATATTTGCTTTATATACCATGGCATTTTGATATCAATAAACAACCGGAAATATTACATCATTTAGAAAGTTATCGGAGTCAACTTGAAAAGAGAAGTCCAACAGAAGCGGGTAGATATGAATGGTACGCTTTGCAGCGATATGCATCTGACTATCATAAAGAATTTGAAAAGCCGAAAATAGTTTGGGGGAATTTATCTATTGAACCAAAGTTTGCATATGATAATTCGGCACATTATGTGGGCGCTCCAGCCAATATCATTCCGACAAATGACCTATATCTCTTGGCTATTCTAAACTCCCCTCTCTGCAAGTGGTGGATTAGCTTGCAAGCTGCCGTTCGCTCTGGCGGATTTCTTGAATACAAACCGATGTATGTCGGTGATGTTCCCGTTTTCCAAGCCACAGACGCCCAGAAATCCCCCATCATTGAACGCACCAGCGCCATCCTCTCCGATCCCGACAGCCCCGACGTTCCTCGCCTGGAAGCCGAGATCAATAATCTTGTTTACAAACCCTACGACCTCACCCCGAAAGAGATCAAAATCGTGGAAGGTAAAGATGAAGGCAGGAATAGATGAAATTTGAATAATAAAAGATAAATTTGGATAGAAAACGAGATGGTTCGAAATATGAAAAATGAGGAAAGCCTAAAAACAAAAATCCTAACCAGTTCTAACATGCCGATTTTTAAGTTAAAATGTGTTAAGAGTAATCAAGGTAGATCAAATCCTTATGCGGTTTACTGATTATAACGTTGATATCGATGAAGATTTAATAACCTCTCTCAGAAGCGGTACGCTAGTCGTTTTTGTCGGGGCGGGCGTTTCCGCCAAGGCCTATCCAAATCAGCCCCGTAATACATATTACCCAACATTTAGAGAACTTGTTTCCTCCATTGCTACTAATATAGATAAGCAGCTTTCTGATACCGAAAAAGAGATGCTCAAACAGGGCTTGTCAGATAGAGTTTTAGGAGAATGGAAGCGTGATGGTCACGATGTTCATGGTATTGCCGTAGAAATTCTTAGTAAAAGCGAAACGAAACAGAAAATCGATTTACATCGGGCAATTATCCGATTGTTTCCAGAAGAATCTGTGCCTCGAATCGTGACAACTAACTTTGACAATTTACTCATTCAGGCTCTTGATAAAGAAGGACTAAAAGATCATTCGGACTGGAAAATATTTGAAGCTCCTTCCTTACCTCCTGCAAACAGGGAAAGATTCAAAGGTATATGTTTTCTTCACGGGCGTGTCACAGCGCCAAAAGAAATGATCCTTACGGATAGGGATATTGGTCGCGCATATATGGATGAGGGTTGGGCGTTGAAGTTTGCACATGAATTATTTCGAAACTTTACCGTATTATTTATAGGATATGGTTTGGAGGACCCACCTCTCCGATATCTTAGTTTAGCACTTGAAGGTAACAGCGATAAAAAACACTGGGTAATGCTTGCTGATAAAGAGAAAAAAGCGGAAAGAGATTGGTTAAGGCGCGGAGTAACACCAATTTGGTACCCGGCCAAGCGAAACAATTTCAGAGCACTTGAAAGGACAATAAGCGATTGGGCAGAAAATAACCGCTTTGGTTACATTGACAGGCGGAACCTGCTGTCTGGATGGGCACAAACTGATCCTAATCAGTTAGCACCCCATGATCTTGACTGTGCAAAATATTATCTGCAGACGCCGGAACTATTAAGAGATTTTGCCGAAAATATCAAAAACGAAAACTGGTTTGATAAGCTTGTTGAATGGGGACATTTTGACTTTATTTTAAAAAAATCAGCCGAATTTAAAGAGGCTGATAATGTACTCTCTCAGGTATTGATAAAATGGTTGCTACAAGACCCTCATAACTGGCTGGTTAAACTGATACCTTATAGAAAAACAATGAATGAAACATTGTTTGAGATTTTTTGTAGAGAGTTCGAAAACGGTAGCGAACGATATAAACTTAGTACTAATGATCTGAGAATGATTCTCGAAATTTTCAAGTATTCAATTGAGAATGATGAAAACAAGTCGTTTTCATTGTGGATTGGAAAAATATTAAAAAGATTAGTCAAAGAGGGATTTGTCGATGATGCCGTATGGTTATTCACCGCAACAAACAGCACCAATCCCGATATAAGAACAGGGCACAATTTTAGTTACTTGATGGCCAAAGAAACTGGCGAAGATACAAAAGGAATCTATCCATTAAAATTAGAAATGGAATTTAATTCTCAGGATTTGCGTGTACATCAGTCGCGAGAATATATAAACAAGATCTTTTTACCAGAAATTAAAACAATTGGCAGCCCTCTTCTTTCTGCTTTAACAAACGAGTTCCTCTATATCAGAATGTCTTTGAAACGAATAGGAGGAGGCAAATATTTATATTTTAGACGCAAGGCCATTGAACATCATGCCCAAGATATTCACAGATACGACATGTATAATTTCTTCATAGATGCAATTAGAGATTTGTGGGAAGCCTTGTTGAGAGAAGCACCAGACCAGGCAATCAAGATTTATCATTATTGGAGTGAAATCGATGATGAAATTTTTAACCGTATGGCTCTGCACGCAGCACGCCTGATTTTGGAGAATAGTCATGCTGAGTAAAGAAAATATCCTCAGTTTTTTTTTAGCGCAGGATAAACTTTGGCAAAGCGAGACAAAGCATGAGGCAATGCGATTATTGAAAAGTTTATACGAAAGCTCGCCTGAACACCGGGAAAGACTTGTTGATTATGTTTTGATCGGCCCACCCCTTTCAAGAGGTAAAGATTCTGAGGACGATAAACGGTACACAGAGCATAAGGTATTCACTATGTTGGAATACTTAAAGGATCAAGGACTTGAATTGACGGGCAGAGGTAAAGAATACCTTGAGAGTATAAAACTAAAATATCCAGAGTGGAAATTAGGACGTGATGCGGATATAGAAAATTCGATCTATGTCGGATGGCATAAAAATCAATTTACTATCGAAGAAATCTATTCAAAACTACCAAAAGAAGTTGCCTTAATGCTCAAAGATTACAAAGGGACATGGGAAAGGGATCGTAGCGAATTCTGTGATACTGTCGGTGCCACTTGCCACATGTATCCGAAATGGGGTCTCGAATTATTCCGTCATTTAAGTAATATTCTCACAGAGCTTCCTGAAGATACAATCAATCATATTGTATGGGGCCTCCGGTCAACCGATGAAAAAGAAAAAGTTGCGTGGGATCTAAAGCAAATACATCATTTGACAAATATATTTCAGGAAATGGTTGCGAAAAGACCTGCTGCAGGATTTTGGACGAGTCTACCTGGTCTTCTACAAAACTGGCAAAAAACATATAAAGTGGGGCTTGATTTTTTTGGTAATCTTCTGAATAGATTGGCAAGCATATTTAAGTCTTTCGATTATGAAAGAGAAAAAAAAGATGATCCGGTTGAATGGATTCAAAGGGCAGCCAATCACCCTTATGGTGATTTAACAGAACTCTATTTAGAATATGCACATCAAGGAGTTACGGAGAAAGAAAAAGTTGAAATCGATTCTAAAATAATTAAATTCTTTGAATTTACAATTGATAATTATGACTACGGAACGCGCTATGGTTTATGTGTCCTTGGCAGACGGTTAAGCTGGTTTGAAGCTATTGTGCCAGATTGGACAGAAAAGAATCTGATTCCAGCATTTAATTGGGCCAACAATAAAGAAATGGCTTTGATTGCTTGGTCTGGATATTTATGGAATAGGACTTTGTCACGCTATTTAAGCAAACTATTTGACGATTATTTCTTGGATGCCGCGCAACATTATAAAGAGTTTGGAAAAGAGGAACAAAAAGGATTAACCATTCATGTGGCGGCCCTTATTTGGTTTAAAGACATCGAAATGACTAATTTAAAAAAGTTCACATCACTAATAGATCGAGAAGGACGCATAAATATTTTAGCAATGTGGCAACAACATCTCGCTAGAGCCGAAAAACCTATCGCAGAAAGTTTTTGGAATACAACAATTATTCCATACTGGGATTGGTGCGAACGCCAACGCTATCTTGCATTACCAGACGGCAATACAGAACGTTTCAGGTTTTGGGAATTAATACCATATTCATATCAGGTTGTTACCAAAGCTGTAAAAAAAGCAGTCAATCTTGCCCCTTCAGGTCTTGATCATGTTTATCCATTTCATAAAGAACTTTTGAAGACCGATTTTTCTGTCCTTTACCCTGAAGAGTTTACCTGTTTGCTTCTCGCATTTATTCAAGCGGATCAAAATCCACGATGGCACAAAGATGAATGGGAAAAGCTGTGGGATAGCGTAAAAAATAGTGGAGCAAAAAGGTTAGGAAAGTTAAAAGACGAACTTGCAAGGAAAAGGGGAATAGTTAATTAGTCGACCCTGAAAAACAGGTTAATGATTTGAAATAATTACAAAAAAGTTACTATTTTGCTGGTAAAACTTACCTGAAAATGATATCATATGCCTCAAAACCTTGCAAAAAATGTCAAAGTTTTGAGGAGGCAAATGAAAGGCAAATCACCAGATTCATCTCAGCTAAATTTGTTACCGCAACGTTTGGAAGATCTGGTCAACCCCGGACATCCCTTGTGCAAACTTTCGAAGCGAATCCCTTGGGATGAAATCGAGGAGCATTTTTCAGATCTATACCACCATAGCGGAAGACCGGCGAAACCGATCCGACGCATGGTGTCGTTGCTCATACTAAAACAGCTTTACAATCTATCCGACGAATCGATCGTAGAGCGGTGGGTTGAAAATCCTTACTATCAGTTTTTTAGCGGGGAGACGTTATTTCAATGGGAATTTCCGTGCCACCCCACTGACCTGGTGTATTTCAGAAAACGGATCGGCGAGGAAGGTGTAAAGAAAATACTAAAGGTATCCATTGACCTTCATGGAAGAAAGGCCAGGGAACGAGAAGTCCTGGTGGACACCACGGTTCAAGAGAAGAATATCACCTTTCCAACCGATACCAAACTGTATAAGCGGGTGATTGACCATTGCGTAGACATTGCCGGTAAGGAGAGGATTGCACTAAGGCAAAGCTACAAAAGGACCACCAAAAAACTGATGTTGACCCAAAGGTTTCGCAATCACCCGAAGAACCGCAAAAAAGCCCTTGCAGCACAAAGGAAACTAAAAACCATTGCAGGGAGACTGATTAGAGAGCTTGAAAGAAAGCTCCCGGCAGCGTCCCTTTCAAAGTATGCCAATGAGATTAATATCTACCAACGGATTCTGAATCAGAAGAAAAACAGCACCCATAAGATCTACAGCATCCATGAACCCCAAGTTTACTGTATCAGCAAAGGTAAAGATCAT
>JAFDHR010000168.1 GCA_019308645.1 Deltaproteobacteria bacterium | reverse complement strand
GTTGACCCGAGAATCCCCTGGCTGTATAATTTCAAATTGGATTTTCGGTTCCGATAGATCCATTAGCCAAATGGTCAAATAAATCAGCCCAAAAAAATCGCTGATACAATCGGGATAAACACAAGATTTCTCCTTGTAGTCGAAATGACAGATTGGCCGAATATGACTTTTTACGAGTTCCTGATAATTGAACGTCTCGAAAAACTGATATTTCCCCTCCCCTCGTGGCCTCCGGCTCGTAGAGCCTACGCCTCGGAGAGGAGGGGACAAAGGGGAGGGGGAGGATAAGTGTTTGAAATATCAATTTTACTCGAAATGAGAGCTTTGGATAGTTTTCGTTCAGGCACTAATTATAACGGCTCAAAGGATAAATATAATCTTAGCCATGTAAATATGAGATATCATTTAGTAGGTAAACCTTGCCTCTTCCTTCAACGAACTCAATTATACTTATACTGGCTAACTCTTGCTCTATCTTCCAGATTCCTTTTAGGTCTAATTTTAAAATATCACATAAAATCACTCTTATGGGGCCCCCGTGGGTAAAAACAGCAACCTTTTTATCACTATTTTGAGATAAAATCCTTTTTAATGCCTTTCTCACCCTTCTTGCCAAAGTTCTTAAGCTTTCACCCCGGGGAATAATAATATCAAGGGGATTCTCTAACCAGTTTCTATAAATCCGGGGATATTTTTCCATGATATCTTGATATGTTAAACCTTCAAATATGCCAAAGTTCATTTCCCGAAGATATACCATTTCTTTTATTGACACATCCTTAAAAACTATCTTAGCAAATTGAACCGTTCTTTTCATATTGCTTGAATAAATTTTATGGACTTTTTCTTTAGTTAATCTTTTATGAAGCCTTCTTGCCTGCTGTCTGCCTTTCTCGTTTAACCCTATATCAGTAAAACCACAATATCTTTTCTGGTAACTCCAGTCTGTTTCTCCATGTCTGATTAAGATTACTTTTGTAGACATTGCCTTTAATGTCAATAGTCAGTTGCCTGCCTGTGCTTGGCCCTGTCTGCCGTATCGGCACAGGCAGGCGCACGCAGACAGGTCAGTAGCCCGTGGATAACCTAAAAAGAATCACACAACCCCAGCACAAAATCAAGCAAAGTAGTGCAGAAAGGACCATGAGATAGCAGGCCTGCCTGATATGCTCTATGCCTATATCCCCAAGGTTGGCGCCTATGTATGGTTTATCCACAAGGTTTCCTCTGTAATAATTGGGTCCACCCAGTTTAATACCCAATTCCCCTGCAAAGGCTGCCTCCGGGAACCCGGCATTTGGGCTGAGATGGTTTCTCCCTTCCTTTACTGCTGTTATAAAGGTCTCTCGCCCAGTGCCTTTAATTATAATGGCCGCAAGGGAAATAATCAGAATCGAAAGTCGGGCAGGGATAAAGTTTGCAAGATCGTCGAGCCGTGCCGCACAACTTCCGAATTTCGAATACCTTTCATCTTTGTAGCCAATCATGGAATCAAGGGTGTTGATCATTTTGTAGGTTAAAGCAAGAGGCGCTCCCCCTACTGCTGCAAAAAATATGGGGGATACAACACCGTCTACCAGGTTTTCCGCTACGCTTTCCACCGTTCCCCTCATTACGCCCTGTTCATCAAGTGGCTCCATATCCCTTCCAACGATATGAGATAGCTTATGTTTTGCCTCTTGGAGTTTTCCGCACTTCAATGTTCTGTAAATATCCATGGCTGCTGATCGTAAAGACTTGACTGACAGGGTATAGTAGATAAGTATAATCTGCATGATTATATAAAGGTATAGGTGAATAGCATTGGCAATAAAAAGAATCCCCCATGTTATTATGAATGTTCCAATCACAAGCGATATGACAAAGAGGCAACCAGAGGCAGTCAGACTAAAGTTAAATCTTCTAAAATACGGCTCCCATCTCTCTATCCATCCACCCATCCATCTAATTGGATGGGGAAGCCATCTTGGATCCCCCAGGATTAAATCGAGGAGAAAGGCCATGGGCAATATGCACCAAAAAGGAGCAATTTCCATATCAGACAAAGATTTTCCAAATTCTATCAGCAACCATTGCATTGATGTCTGAACTTTTTAGGGTAATCCGAACAAACCGATCAGAAAGACCTTTAAAATTACTACAGTCACGAAACAAAACCCTCCCCTTAACCATCATGGAGCAAAGCTCTCCAGCATCAAAGCGCTCTTTTATCTTAATCAGGACAAACGATGCCATACTCGGGAAAAGCTTCAGGGGTTTCGTATTTTTAAGCCTCTCTTCAAGCAAATGCTTCTCATTTACAACAAAGGCCTGCGTCTCCTTAAGAAAGTTATTGTCCGCCAAAAAATGCTCCAGCAAAAAATCTCCGGCAATCTGGGCCAAACTATTCACACACCATGGTTGGTAAAGCCGTTTGAATTGTTCTATTATTTCCGATGAAGCAATCAAAAACCCGAGTCGTAACCCCGGTATCCCAAAAATTTTAGAGAATGAGTGTATGACAATGACATTTGAAAGATCAGCCTGGATCATAGTCGTTTCATCATACTCCTCTGTAAAAGGTAAATAAGATTCATCAATCAAAAAACGGATTCCAGGATAAGCTTCACATAGTTTTACCAAATCTGTTCTTGTAATCAGGCTGCCAGTCGGATTATTTGGATTGCAGATAAAAACCGTATCAATATCCCCTAAACAGGCTCTAATATCCATAATATTAGATTGAAATAGGTTTGCTTCCTTTGCCATCACATACGCGCAGTCTATTCTGTGCATCTGGCAAGCATCACCATAATCTGCATATGTAGGACCCAAAACAAGGGCCTTTTTAGTCCCAAGGGCCAGGGGCAGGGTATATATAAACTGAGTTGTTCCGTTTCCAGCAAGAACCTGCTCTGCTCTTATTTTATAATAGTTGGCAAAGGATTTTATAAGCTTATTACTGTCGACCTCCGGAAAGGCAAAGATTGCCTTAAGATTTTCCCTAAGATACTCAATGAGTCCAGGGACAGGCCCGAGAGGATTTGTATTGCTGCTCATATCAATAATATCATCTGGTGAGCAACCAATATTCTGTGCTACATCATAGATATTTCCGCCATGACCTCTGATCATTGGCCCACTCCAATGCATGCAATCAAAAACAGTCCGGCCTCCTCAATTTCGGCAATTGCTCCAAGCATGTCTCCAGTGATACAGCCTGTACGCCTCTTGTAATAAAAAAGGATGAGCACAGTCATGACAATAAATAGACTGTTGAGCCGGACACTGTCTAACCCCAACCAAAAGGAAAAAAATACGGGCAGAAGGATAATAGATAAGGCATATATGGGAGGTTTATCAGAAAAAAAATCAGTGCCTATTCCCCCTTGAGGTCTTCCATAGTTTAAATATTTGACGCCAAACATCATGGCACCCCGGGAATATGCCGGTATTATGAGAAGATACAGAGCCCTATGATTCTCTAAATAATAAATGCCAGCCCATTTAATGGCCAATATAAAGACAATGGCAAGCAGCCCCATAACACCAATGCGGCTGTCCCTCATGATAGTCAAAGCCTGCTCAGTAGACCTATGGCTTAAAAGACCATCTGCCGTATCCCCCAATCCATCTAAGTGTAGCCCTCCGGAAAGGACAGCAAGAAGCAAAACATCAAGCACCGATACAATGGCAACCGGCCATAACATTAAAAATACACAATCGCCAAACACAAGCAGCAATCCAATGGCCAGCCCAACAACGGGAAACCAGGGTATTATTTTGGGGGCATCCAAGTCCCTGGGCTTTCCCAATGGCAGGATGGTCAGAAACTGTAATGCTGAAATAAATTGTTTCATTAAATCCCATGTGCTTGAGGAGGACACAAAAAATTATTCATCCTTGCTTACCCCAGCTTCCTCAAAGGTTAACATCTCATTAATTATGCGTGCCCCTGCCTCGATTATATGCATAGCCAGTGCAGCTCCAGTCCCTTCTCCCAACCTCATCCCGAGGTTGAGAATTGGAGAAAGCCCTAAGTAGTCAAGCATAATTTTATGGCCCTGTTCTTCCGACTGATGACCGGCAAACATGTAGTCACTGACAGCAGGGCAGAGCCCATGGGCTATAAGGGCACCAGCGCCTGATATAAATCCATCAACTACCGCAGGCCTTTTAAAAAAGGCCGCTGCCAGAATAGCGCCTGTAATAGCACCTATTTCAAACCCCCCTACCTTTGCCAAAACACCCATAGGATCCTCTGGCTCTGGATTATTTATCTCTATACCTTTTTTTATGGCCTCACACTTTCTTTGAAGACCATTATCGTCAATTCCTGTACCCCGGCCGGTCATCCTTTCCACAGGCATTCTGGTTATAACCGCGCCAATAGCGCTGGATGCTGAGGTATTACCAATCCCCATATCTCCTGTGCCAAGGAGATCCAATCCCTCCTCAAAAAGCTCTTTAGCTGCCTCGAACCCTTTTAAAATGGCAGATTCTGCTTGATCCCTGGTCATGGCAGGACCCTTGCTGAAATCTTTGGTTCCCCTGGTAACCTTCCTGACAATCAAACGCTTATCCTCAGAGGCTTGTGGGGGTATATCAGGGATGATTCCTGCATCCATCACTATGACCCGGGCACCAATCTGGCGGGAAAGGACATTAATCCCCGCACCACCCCTCAGGAATGTTTTCACCATCTCGCCAGTAACAACCTGGGGGTAGGCGCTTACACCAGATCCAGCTATACCATGGTCACCTGCCATAACTAAAAAGGCTTTTTTGCTTACTGACGGGGTTAATGTTCTCTGGATTCCGCACAACCGCTCTCCAATAACATGGAGTTCTCCCAATGCCCTTTGGGGCATTACCAATTCGGATGTGTGCCCCCTGGCCCGCTCCATGAAGTCTTTGTCTGCTCCTTCAATGCCTGAGATTATTTCCGATAAGTTCATTGCTCCTCCTATCAATCTAAATTCCGAAATACTATCGAAGCTTTCCTTTTATTAAATGTGGCAGGCCTGCAACGGCCAACACTACAGTGTCTGAACATGCAGCCACCTTTTGATTCAAAATACCAATAATATCACGAAATTCTCTGGCCATCTTATTTGTCGGCACAATCCCTGCGCCTACCTCGTTGGATACCACTATAATGGATTGTGGAATCTTTTGCATTGATTCCACGAAGGCCTCCGCCCTGGATAGAATCTTTTCTTCTGTTTCGCCATCCATTAAGAGATTGCTGACCCATAAGGTCAGGCAATCTATGAGAACAACATCGACCCGGGCCTTTAAGGACTCCAGGGCATCTTCAAGTTTTATAGGCTCCTCTATGGTGATCCAATCAGGGCCTCGGACTTCCCTGTGCCTTAAAATACGCTCTTTCATCTCATCGTCCAGCGCCTGAGAGGTAGCCAAAAAAACCTTTTGCCGAAAGTGTTTGTTTGCATAATCGAGTGCAAAACTACTTTTACCGCTTCGACAGCCACCAATTACAAAAATTATCTCTTTCATGACAACATACCATAGATATTATGTGTATCATTATTTTAATTCGGTGATATTTGACGACTTCGTAAAAAGTCGGATTTAGTGAACCTGCCCGCCGTCTGGCAGGCGGGTCTGTCATTTCGACCAGAGGGAGAAATCTTGAGTTTTCAGCATGTTACATTGGTAAGATTTCTC
>JAFDHR010000167.1 GCA_019308645.1 Deltaproteobacteria bacterium | reverse complement strand
GGCACACGCGCAACGCGGATTTGACTATTATGCAACATGGCGGTCCCGATTTATCGGGATTTATCGGGGTCTGCCTGTGCATTACTTATAGGGCATGAGACAAAAAAAGACATCTCCATGCTCAATCACACAGTTTCTTTCATATATAACCCTGAAGCGAAGCGTCGGGGTCATTCGCTGAATAGATATATTATAACCTAATAAAAATCATTGGTAAAACAAAAAATTTTTCTCTCATCCGTGAAGGTGGTCATTTCCAAAACTTTATAGATTCAAAAGACCTTGACCACCATAGGAGCTTATGATATTAAATGAATCGTCATTCATAATTACGTCTTCCCTTTTATCTGTTTTGTAAGGAGGAAAAGATGCATCACAAAATTCAACCTGCACTTGAGCATTATCTGGGTATACCTGGTTCTTTTATTACACTGTTCATTTTAATAGCTGGCCTTGCCCTCTTTTTTTATATTATCTACAAAAGATATCTATTATTGCAATCTGCAAAACCGGATCTTCGATTTAATTCATTATGGCAGAGATTCTATGACCTCATTATCTACGGTATTTTCCAGTGGCGGCAGCCTCGCTATCTCTGGATTGGTATATTACATATTATGATCTTTTGGGGCTTTGTTATACTTGCCCTACGGTCAATAACCCTCTATGGGCTTGGAATAAAGGCTGAATTTGTTTTTCCCTTTATGGGAGGCTCCATAGGGGAGTTTTATCATTTCTTTAAAGATATATTCGAAATTATCGTCCTTTTTGCCTGTATTGCAGCGATATTACGCCGAGCTATATCGAGACCTTCCAGATATGAATTTAAGCATGGAAAGGCCCACAAATTTCATGCCTATCTGGTGCTTGGCCTGATTAGTTTTTTAATGGTAACCGATATGGCTATTGATGGAAGTGGAATTCTACTTGGAGAAAAAAGTGCCTTCTGGCTGGCTGGTGCAAATATTGCTGCATATCTCTTTCAAGGTCTCAGTCAAGATACGTTAAAATCGATTTCCCTGTGGAATTACTGGCTTCATATCCTGACACTGATGGTTTTCCTCAACTATCTCCCCCTTGGGAAACACTTTCATATCATTACAGCCCTCTTTAATGTGTTTTTTAGAAAACTTAAAAAGGGTTCTATAAAACCCCCACGATGGGATATCGAAAATATTGAGGAACTCGATTCCTTAGGAGTGGAAAAGGTAGAGGATTTTACCTGGAAACATATCCTTGACTTTTTTACCTGCACCGAATGCGGCCGGTGTTCCGATAACTGCCCTGCAAATACAGTTGGACGGCCCTTATCACCTATGGAAGTTACCCTAAAAATCAGGGATTATGCCTATCAAAGCAAGCCTCTCTTTAATTTTAAAGGAAAATCAGACGCACAAGCTAAGGACCTTTCCCTGATAGGAAATGTTCTCGCCCCTGACGAAATCTGGTCATGCACTACCTGTGGAGCCTGCGAGGAGGAATGCCCGGTCTTTATCGAATATATTGATAAGATGATAGATTTAAGGAGATATATGGTTGAGTCGGGTATGATTCCCAAGGATTTTCAGGATGCCCTGCTAAAATTTGAGAAAACAGGCAACCCCTTTGGTAAACCACCCAGTAAAAGGGCGGATTGGGTCAACGAGTTAGATGATGTCCCTGTCAGGATACTTGAAGAGGGAGATGAGGTGGATGTTCTCTATTTTGTTGACAGCTATGCCTCTTTTGATCCACAGATACAACAGATAGCCATGGCTATTGTCAAGGGCCTCAATAAAGCAGGGGTAACATTTGGTATTCTTGGCCCCAGGGAATCGGATTCAGCCCATCAGGTGAGAAGGCTCGGTGAGGAAGGCCTCTTTCAATTTTTAGTGGAAGAGAATATTGAAACATTCAGGACAGTTAAATTCAAAGAGATTGTTACTACAGACCCCCATGCCTTTAATACACTGAAAAACGATTACCCTAACAATCTAATTGTAAAACATTACACCGAATTTTTTCTTCCCCTTATCGAAAGTGGTCGACTCAAGCCCGCTAAATCGCTTGACAATGAAGGCATATATACCTACCATGACCCCTGTTATTTAGGACGGCATAATGATATCTACGAGGCCCCAAGAAAGATCCTTGCCTCAATCCCTAATATCCAGATAGTAGAGATGGAGAAAAACAGGGATAGAAGCTTTTGCTGTGGTGGGGGTGATATTAATCTCTGGTATGACATTGAGGAGGAAGAGATGAGAATGGGTGAAAAAAGGGTAGCCATGGCCCATGAAGCAGGCGCGAATGTTATTGTTACGGCGTGCCCCTTTTGTCTTCTCAATTTTGATGATGCTATCAAAACAAGCGGATTAGAAGGTCAGATGAAGGTGGTTGATTTGATAGAGCTTCTGATTTCAACGCTTTAGAATCACTACCTGAGCAATGCAAATATTATGGTAATAGTTCAGCCACAAAGACACCAAGACACCAAGATTATTATATGATTTTTTATCATTTTTAATAATAGACATAATCATTTCTTTGTGCCTTTGAGACTTGGTGGCTGAACTTCTACATATTATGTTATTTGATAACAACTAATTTGGAGGTGTAGGGTATGGATATTGTTGTGTGCGTTAAAAGGGTGCCTCTTACTGAAGAGGTAGATTTGGTAATTGATGAGCAGAAAAAAGGGATTAAACAAGACCAGCTTGCATTTGTTCTAAATGATTGGGATAACTACGCAATCGAAGAGGCTATCATCCTGAAAGAGAAATACGGTGGAGAAGTTGTAGCCATTACAGTAGGCAGCGAGGATGATGAGGAGGTCTTACGAAGATCTTTGGCTATGGGTGCTGACAGGGCTATCAGAGTTGAAGCAGGCGATATGAGTCGGTTTGATAGCTTTGGAATCTCAAAGATTCTCGCCCGTGTTGTAAAGGATTTACCCCATGATCTCGTATTTACCGGAGTGCTTGCTGATGACGATAACGGTGGAGTGGTTGGCATGATGATGGCGGAGGAGTTAAAGCTCAATCATTCATGCATGGTTACCGCCATTGAAATAGAGGATGGAAAGGCCCGGACGACATCAGAGCTTGAAGGTGGCCTTGGTGAAGTCTCCGTAGTCGAGCTGCCTGCCTTAATGACTATCCAGACAGGTATCAACGAACCGAGATATGTCTCTATCCTGGGTATCAGGAAGGCCGCTAAAAAAGAGCTAAAAATCATGAATCTTGCTGATTTAGGCTTATCTGATGAGGAGCTATCTCCCAGGACCATTGTTGAAGAGGTCTATCTGCCACCAGAAACTGAAGGAGCTCAGATGCTAAGCGGAGACCCAGACACAATCGCTTCTGATTTTATTGAAATCCTAACAAAGAAAGGAGTGATGGAATAATGAGCGAAATATTTGTTATTGTTGAACATAGACTTGGTGAGACAAGGGATATAACCTTTGAGATGCTATGGAAGGCTGGTGAGCTTGCTCAAAAGCTATCACATACCGTTACCGCCATTATTCTTGGCCATGGCGTGAACTCTATTGCTGAAAATATCTCTGACAGGGCTGATAAAATAATTGTATTTGATGATGAGAGGCTCAAAAATTTTAATGCAGATATCTATAAAGAGATCATATATACATTGATTGATGAGTCAAAACCAGCACTTACCCTTATTGGCAATACATCATGGGGGATGGAGCTTGCTCCCTGTCTTTCTGTCAAGACTGGCCTCCCGTTGGCTACTGACTGCATAGATATTATACCTAAAGACGATACATTTATTGCCCAGAGGCAGGTATTTAATGGAAAGATTTTTACCAATATTTCCTTTGCCGAATCTGAAGGATGTCTCATTACCATACGAGCAGGTGTATTTCCCAAAGATAAAATCGGTGACAGGAAAGCTGAAATAATTCAGCAAGACTATTCTCTCACAGACATACCGATGAAAAAGAGTTTTATAGAATTTGTTGAAACAGCAGCCGGTGATGTGGATATAACACAGGCAGACCTACTTATTTCTGTTGGGAGGGGCATCGGAGAAGAAGAAAATATCTCTCTTATCAAAGAACTCGCTGAAGCTCTTGGTGGAGTTGTTTCCTGTTCCAGACCTATTGTTGATAAAAACTGGTTGCCCAAATATTTACAGGTTGGGACCTCTGGTAAATCAGTCAGCCCTAAGGTCTATATAGCAGTTGGCATAAGTGGGGCCTTCCAGCATATGGCCGGGACCAGTGGGGCAGGTGTAATCATCGCGGTAAATAAAGATCCAAAGGCCCCTATTTTCAGGACTGCTGATTATGGTATTGTTGATGACCTATTTAAAATTGTTCCTGTTCTAAAAAATAAGGTACTGGAAGTAAAGAAAGGATAATAGGAATGGATTTTGAGCTAAGCAAAGAACAAAAGGATATAGTGAATGCGGCCAAAGAGTTTGCTGAAGGGGAATTTCCAGATAGAGCAGAAGAATTTGACAGGGATGAGACCTTTGATGAGACGATCTTTAAGAAGGCAGCGGATTTAGGTTTTGTGGGAACATTTATCAAAGAGGAGTATGAAGGGCCGGGCATGGGTATACTGGAGTATTGTCTGATAGTTGAAGAGTTTTCTGCTGTTGATCCAGGTATAGCTATCGCAATTCTTATTTCATCCTATGGGGCGGAAATCATACAGGCCTTTGGCTCTGAGGAACAAAAAAAGAAATATCTCCCACCTCTGGTAAAAGGTGAAGCAGTCATGGGTGCTGCATTTACTGAGCCGGATGCCGGATCCGATTTGGCAGGTGCTACCCTTACAACAGCCGTGAGAGAAGATGATGAATATATCATCAATGGCTCAAAGATGTTTATTACAAATGGAAACCGGGCAGACTATCTCATTTGTTTTGTTCAAACCGATCCGGATAATCCAAACAGACATGCACGACATAGTATGATCATGGTGGAGACAGATCGCCAAGGATTTGAAGCAAATCATTTAACCGGAAAACTCGGTATTCGTGCCTCTGATACTGCTGAACTTTTCTTCAACAATGTCAGAGTACCTACTTCCAACCTTGTAGGCAAATCGGGAGATGGGTTTATTGAGGCTATGCATCTCTTTGATCTCGTTAGGATTATTGTGGCTGCCCAGGCAGTTGGAACAGCGCGTGCTGCCCTGGAAGAAAGCATAAAGCACGTGAAAAAGAGGACAGCCTTTAATGCCCCCTTATCCTCTTTTCAGTCCATTCAGTTCAAGATAGCTGATATGTTTTCCTGGATACAGGCCGGTAGAAACCTGGTATATGAAGCAGCCTGGAGAGTTGATTTAGGCACGATTGACCAAAAGCTTATCGCTGCCGCTAAATCATTCTGTGGCCAGATGGCAGTTAAATGCACTGATATGGCCCTTCAGATGCATGGAGGATATGGGTATCTCGCTGAATATAAAGTTCAGAGGCTCTTTAGGGATGCTAAAATCACAGAGATTTATGAGGGGACAACAGAGATTGAAAAGATCATAATGGCTAAGAATCTTTTGGGATGAATAGTATATGCTCAATAATTTAAGGAAGGGCATGGGTGTCTTTTTTTGTTATGCCCTTCTAATCCCGCTAAGCGGGACCATGTCGTTTCAAAATTGGGTAATAGCAACTTGACCTTAGAGTTATATGCTCTGTCTATATTACCCAATTTTGAAACGACAACTAAGCTTAAGTTATAGTTAAGG
>JAFDHR010000166.1 GCA_019308645.1 Deltaproteobacteria bacterium | reverse complement strand
ACCTTCATCTTTAACCCCTTTCAGCTCTGTGTTTTGGTAAAAGCTACCACTTAAGAATTTCCAAATCAATTCATTTATGAAGGGAAAGGTGCACTAAATGATATCCAAAAGCTTTAAGGACGTCATAAGTATTGCGACCATTAATATTATTCGAATAACTCTCTCCCCTTTTTTCACAGAAAACTTTGCGGACCACCATGCCCCGAGTGCATTTCCGGCTGCCAGGGTAAGGCCAAACTTCAAATCCACATTTTGTGTGAGAAAAAAGATAAGCAGGGCCGGAATAGTATAGATAAATACGATAAATATCTTGTGCATATTGACACGGACAAGGTCGAGTCTCATCAGATGGTAAAGCGATGCCATGAGCAGGAATCCAACGCCAGCCTGGATAAATCCTCCATAAAATCCGACAGCAACCATTGCCGGATAGATGAACCAGTTCTGTTGATAATGTTTGCTGTCTTCGATCTTCTTTTGATTTGGTCTCGGCAGCAGCAGGGAAATGATAATTCCAATTAATACGTAGGCGAGAATTTTTTGAAATAACGTATCACTGATGGTAGTTGCGATGATGGAACCCGCTATGGCTCCTGGTAGAGTGAAAGAAGCCAGTTTTAAACTCATCTTAAATTCGTGATATTTTTCCTGCCTGAAGGATAATATTCCAGAAATATTTTGAATCAGGATTGCGACACGATTGGTTCCGTTGGCAAGAGAACTATCGAGGCCTAAAAATATGAGGGTGGGTAAGGTAATTGTGGACCCACCGCCAGCCATGACATTGATAAAACCGGCCAAGGAACCGACACAAAAGAGAAGAAGTAGCTTCAATAATTCTTCCATTGTTGTAAATGTTCAGCCACCAAGCCTGCCCTGGTGCGACATGATTGATTGATTTTATGAAACATGTAAACCATATATGTAACATGGGGTAAAACTACTAATTTTATAAACCAGGTCTGGGCTAGGGGCACAAAGACCCAAAGACCTGCCCGCCGTCTGGCAGGCGGGGATAATGGATATAAATTGAATAACAGAATTTTCTCATTGATGAGCCTTATGTTTATTGGTTTCAATGTGACACACATTAATGCGCCTAAGGCGCATTAGAAAGGCTATTATAAACAATATACTTCTATAATCTTAGTGCCTTAGTGTCTTGGTGGCAATATACCTGAGTAATTACCTATTTTTTATTAATTCAGCAAATGCATGGCTTAGGATGTTTTATTATTTCTCCTGGGGCTGCCGTCGGCTCTGTTCTGAAATCAGTTGTTGAAGACTGGAAAGAGATTTAAGGTTTGATGATCCCTCGACGGACTTAACGGCAATATCCTGAACCTTCTGATACGCCTTTTCCAGTTGCCCTGAAAGATTAGCAATTTGCCCGCTCTGCTCTTTTACTGTTTTTTCAAGAGACTCAATTCGGGTAGTGAGCACGTTTCGTTCCCCGTCAAATTCTTTTCTCATTAATTCCGCTCTGTTTTTTGCCTCAAGCGTAATTTTTTCTGTTGTATCTTTAACCCCATTATTGACGGCATTTTCCATTTCTTTGGGAAAGGCAACAACCTTCTTTTGCAATTCACCTAATTCTTCTTCCCTTTCAGCAACTGCCTTTTCTCTCTCAGTTAGATCTTTTTCCATCTGCTCTTTTTTCAATTGAATATCTTTTTCCGTTGTTGCCTTCTCATCCTCAAACCTATCCTTTGCAAGATCTTGTTCCCGCTTAAAGGAATATCCATATTCTTCTTTTTCCCTTTCTCGTCTTTTTGCCTCTGCTGCATCCCGTTCTTTTATCTCTGATTCATGCCCTTTTTTCTCTTTTCCCCAATCCTCACGAGTTGTACTGATTTCCTGGTTCAATTCTTCTCTTCGGGCATCCATTTCCGATTCAAATTCCCGGCGCTTCTGGTTTTGAGCCTCTATTAATGCTGCAAGTGTCTCCGCTGACCTTTCTATCTCATATAATTCTTTAAGCTCCTCTTCCTTAACTTCAATGGCCTTTTTAATTTGATTGAATTTGCCGACCTCTTCTTCTAGTCCATCGGAGATATTGGTGAGCCTTTTTCCTATTTCCAGCTTCAGATTGCCGATATCTTTAACAACCCCCTCTGAAGATAAAGTCTCTGCCACTTCCACTACCTCTCTCTTCTTTTTCTCTTCAATTATTTTTTCTGGTTTCAGTTCAGCTTCTCTTTTCTCTTGCAGTTGTTTCAGAAGTGCATTGTAGGCATCCAGCATCTCCTTTTTCGTATTTGACATAGAAAGTTCTTTGGGTTTTATTTTTTCCTCTGCCATGATTTCTCCTTTCTTTGCTAATGTTTTTTGGATGCAGATTATTTCCGAATTCCGGGTTCCGTCATCCGGAACTCGGAAGCAATATTTTAAATATATTAAAAAATATCGGACGAATACCCGCCCGCCTCGCCTTGCGGACTCGCATGGCGGGCAGGTCTGCGGCAATCTGCGTCCTAATTTATCAAATCCTTTCATAAACCCAGACACGTCCTCCTTCTCTTATTTCCTCAATCCTCTTCACGAGGCGTTTTTTATGAAGATTCAAAAGCCTTGTGCCGCTTGTATTGGCCTCAAGATTCATGACCTGAGAGAGTTCTTTTGCAGTGAGACTGCCATTTTTCATTATCAAGTCCAGGGTTTCTTTGAGGTAGTTATGGAGGCTACCTAAAAGGACTTTCTCCCCATTTATCTTCTCGGCGATAGCAGCAAGAGCTTTTCTCTCAAGGGCAACCTCTATATTTTCTTCCTGGTTTTCATTGAGGCCGGTTAAAATAAAATATTTATTTCCGTATTCACCACCTAAAAGCCTCGATATAAGTTTTGCTACTATCTCATCAGCGCATGAATAATCAATGATCCCTATCTTAGAGAAATCAAGCGCTATAACAGCCCCGTTATCCTCTTTTGCAATATCAGTCTCTATTCGGTTCCGAACTACCTGCCCGGATGGCCTTGTAACAAGATCACTTGAGCCATTTTTAAGCTCTTCTTTAAGAAGTTTATGAAGATCGTATTTATACATATCTCTTTTATTTAATATCCATATATCTTTTGGTATCTATCTTCAGTCCATTCCCAGATGGACACATCGTAATAATCAGACCCGTTTATTTCTTCAGGTTCGTAGCCATGATCATTAGCCACTTCTCCGAAGGCAGTTTTTGCTTCATCAAATGAAATGAAATGCATTACCTCGCTGGTTATACCCCTGTCCACTACCACAACCAAATATTTTGCCATATATGATTGGGGTGATAGGTATTGATTGAGCTCATATGGAGTCGGTTCTTCTCTTTTTCCAGTTTCGTTTTCCATGTCTCAAATCCCTCTCTCAATTCTTATTTGAATATATCTAATTATTTCTATTAGTTGTTGAATCCAATCTTTTTTTAGCTATATTTAAATATTCTATATTATTATCAATACCGACAAATTTTCGATTTTGTTTTTTACATACAACCCCTGTTGTACCACTCCCGCAAAATGGGTCGAAAACCAAGTCACCAGGGTTACTGGATGCTAATATAGCTCTTTTAATAACTCCTTCTGGTTTTTGTGTTGGATGTTTACCAAAAGCTTTTTCAGAATGATCAACTGATGGCATTTTCCAAATATCTCTCCATACAGATTTTATCGCTTCCCCACTTGAAATGGTTTTTAGTATGTTATAATTAAAAGTATGTTTTGAGTGTTTGGTTTTAGCAGCCCAAATAAGATGTTCAGAGGCATGCGTAAAATATCTGCGCGTTAAATTTGGAGGAGGCTCTTTCTTTTCCCATACAATATTGTTTAGTATTTTAAAATCTAACTCCTGTAAGGCAAATCCCACCGAAAATATATTATGAAATGTTCCACAGACCCAAATCGAACCATTTTCTTTCAAAATTCGCTTACTTTCTAACAACCATTTCTGATTGAAATTATGAATAGATTCAATATCACGTGATTTATCCCACTCCCCCTTATCGACAGATACTCGTTTCCCACTACTACATGTTATGCCACCGGATGATAAAAAATAGGGCGGATCTGCAAAAATCAGATCAACACAATTATCTGGTATATATGGCAGAAATGAAAATGTGTCTAAATTATACAATTTAATTTTATTTTCGATATCATAATAAAATTCCGAAATGCTATTTTCAGCAATTTTTAACTGCACATCAAAATCAAATATGTTTAAATCATTGGTAATATAATATCTCATAAAATTTAATTATGACAACTGGCATAAACGGGGGTTAGCTTTGTGAGTCTTGTAGCGCATGGTTATGTGGTAATACATCATTTGCCTTTGTTGATTTTCTCTACGAATCTTTTTACTTCATTGCTTATCTGGCTTTTCCATTCCGGAGCGTCATAATTACTCAAAGCCCGGCATTCTGTAATCAGTTCTCTGATCATATTTGGGGTTAGTCTCCCAGATTTAAAGCCGGCTTCAAAAAGTTTGGAAAAATCATCAAGCCTGATTGGAATGATCTGAAGCGAGAGTTTATTATCATCCGGTTTGTACCAGTTACCGCTTTTAAACGTTTCGGCGGTGTTACTGTCAATGTTTATAGCTATAAATAGTCCATATACTCGTTTACCTGTATTTTCGTATTGTTCTGCTATTTCGGCAACATGGCGACGTACCGGCTCACCTTCAGCGGCTTCCTGTCGGGATGATGAGGTTAATGTCACTTCGACAACCAGAACATAATTTTCGAATTCAAAGATGAGATCGGGTCCTCTTCCTGGTGCTGGGGCGACTGGCAAGAAATCTTGGTCGATTTTTAATCGTCTGGCTTCCCAGGGTTTGTTTGCCAGTGAATTGATTGCTAAAAAAGCTCTCCAAAGAACCCACTCAAAGTAAGCTGGTGCTTCTCCGGCTGGTATGCTTATCATTTCATCATGGAAAGGAACTTTCTTGCGTGGATTTTCAAGGGCAAGCATGTAGCATAAAATTTCTTCCCAGTTTTCAATTTGTTTATTTGCAAATTCGTTTTCTTTTATCCGACCCAATTGCCCTTCTATGTCGTGGCGAATGTGTGCGAGTTCTTGAGAGGTTTTATCTTCAAGCTTCGGGAGGGCAATTTCTTCACCGAATTCTTTGATATTATCAACTAATGATTTGATAACAGTTTGTGCTGTTTCTTTGTTATCAGTTGGTAATTTGGCACCTGTCCATATTTCTTTTATGTATGTATTGTCATCATAGACTGTAAATTCATCTTCAAGGAGTTTTTCAACCAGGATGCCTTTTTCCGGCAAAATTGCTATTCCTCTCCCGGAAGATTGAAACAGGCCTGTGGCCTTAAGATATCTAATATTTAAATCTGCGTAATCTATCAGGGTTCTTGCCCTTGTTGTGTCGCCACTTGTTACTTTTAATCTCATTTCATGATCAAGTCTTTTTTTGTTGTCGCTACTTTCTCTTTCTTCTCTATGTTTAAGAATATCGTCTGTAATGTTTTCGTATCCGTTTTCGGGGCTTGTTAATTGTAAAACTGCCATTTCCCAAAATTTTATCACTGGCTCGGCTTTTTCGTTTTCGAGATTTCTCAGGATTTCGAGTATATGGCGTAAAGGTGAGAATTGCTCAAATTTGTATCTGGTTTCAAATACAGATGGTATTCTGTAGGCTACCAATACTCTTAAAAAACATTCTTGCTGTGCGGGTATTGTATTGGCATTGATAAGATTGATTCCGCTTGGAGTCA
>JAFDHR010000165.1 GCA_019308645.1 Deltaproteobacteria bacterium | reverse complement strand
GGTGAATGTTCAATATTTATTTAATCCGGTTAATCCTGTGAATCCTGTCGAAAAAGTTCCCCGACATGTCGGGGCTAAGTTCAGCTTGATTATGTTGTAGAAAACCATTCTTTTTTCAGTTCCGCAAGCCTTTTTTCTTTTATCGCAGTGCGTATTTGGCGCATCAGTGATTCCAGAAAATACAGATTGTGGATGCTTGCCAGTTGTATTGCCAAAAGCTCTTTGGCCATAAACAGGTGTCGGAGATACGCCCTTGAAAAATTGCGACACGTATAGCAATCGCATCCATTTTCGATCGGGCGGGGATCATTTGTATATTGTGCATTACGGATATGCATCCGAAACCTCTCCGCTTCTTTTGTAAAAAGCGTGCCGGTGCGTGCCAACCGTGTGGGTAACACACAGTCAAAGAGATCTACCCCTCGCTTTACTACTTCAAATATATCCCCTATCTCACCGATCCCTAAAAGATGCCGCGGCTTATCCTGGGGAAGGGAAGGGATTGTCCATTCCAAGACCTGGTGCATCTCTTCTGTAGATTTTCCAAGAGAGCCACCAATGGCATAGCCATCAAAGTCTTGCCCCGAAATAAATCGAGCACTCCTCTCCCTCAAATCTTGATACGCTCCACCCTGAACGATTCCAAAAAGCGCCTGACTCTTAAAGGAAGTGCGCTTAAATTCCTTCAGTGCCCTGATGGCCCAGCGGTGGGTTCTGTCCATTGCCTTTGTAGTGTATTCGTAATCATGAAGGGGGGAGGTACACTCATCCAATACAAGTATAATATCTGCACCGAGTTTCCTTTCTATCTCTATTACCCGCTCAGGTGTGAACCGATGTTGTGTGCCATTCCGGTATGAGATAAATTCCACTCCATCTTCATCAACATTTACCAGGGGTTTCCCTTTTTTCGAACTTATGTGCCCACCGTGATTTTTCCCATAGGGAAAGATGGATACGATTTTCCCCACCCCGTGTTCTTTAGCTGCACCAAGGCTAAAAATCTGAAAACCACCAGAGTCGGTTATGAGCGGACCTTCCCAGCCCATAAATTGATGAAGCCCTCCCATTTTCTCTATGAGATCTTCTCCTGGTTGCAGATGCAGATGATAGGTGTTGGCAATAATGACCTGGCTCCCAATTCGGCGAAGATCCTCTACTGATAGACCCTTTACCGTTGCCAGAGTCCCCACAGGGATAAATGAGGGTGTTTGGATAGCGCCATGAGGAGTAACAATTTCACCTGCCCGTGCCGCCTTATCCTTTGCTAAAAGCTTAAATGAAAACATCGTATCTTATTACATAGTTAAGAGATTCTCACGCCTGCTCTTTCCACCCTGCGGAAATCGCTCGAGCTCACAGAGTGCTCTGAGAAGCAATTTGAACCGGACATAAGGAATCGCTTAAAGTTCTGCTTTGCGGGATTCCCAATGTCTTCACATTGGGAGCAATGGGAAGGGCTTTTGGGAAAAATAAGCAAGCTTATTATTCCCATTGGGCTTCCCATGTAGATTTTAAGCGATTCTTTGACTAACGTGTAATTATAGCCACTGAAAACTGAGAAAAAGAATCCTGCAAATCATGTAAATCCTGTCTAAGTTCAGTGTCTCTGTGCACTCTGTGAGAGATAAAAGTTTCAATTGATCATTTCTACAAAATCAGTAATAAATGGTTACTGTCCGATGATAGGGTTTTGCCTTGAACTGGCTTTCCTGGCCCAGATTCCACAGGATCCAATCTATCTCAAAGGCCCTTATATCTTTTCCAAGTCGCCTCAATTCCTGACGAATCAGCTCAACCGCCCAGATGGTGTTGGCCCTGATCTCAATCTCCTCAGGGCTTCCTGCCTCAAGAAAGATACCCTGATCCACCTTATGCTCCATAGAGGGACTATATTGAAATATGCCAACATGTCGCAGCACCTGGGGTAGTTTGTAATCGGCAAAGGCAGTTAAATAATCAATATCTTTAAAATACCCCCAGCCTTTACCGCCAAATGCCGCATAGAGATCCGCGACAAATATCTGCGCCCGCTTATAGAAATATATCTTCTTTCCATGGTATTTTGCAACATCCCTGAAAGAGGGCAGGTTTTCAACAAGCAACCCGACCAAGTTTAGCGCCGAGTTTCCAGCGGACTCCACGAGCCTGTTCGCCTCTCCATTATATTTGGTAATAAGAAACGCTCCCAGTTCATTCAGGATGTGAGCGCGGGCTTCCATGAGCTGCAATTCTCCTTTTCCACCCAAGATCTGTCTGAATTTATCTAAAGATAGTTCAGCTAAATACTTAGCCCTGGTGATTGGAACTCCTGAATCGAGTGCCTTTTTCAGACATGCTGCAAGGGCATAATACCCTGAGAGTGTTTCTGATTTATACTGGACTTCCAATTTAACCTCACCCGGTGCCGGCCAGAAGCAGAAATTGATGCTATCCAGCACAAGGAGGTAGGCAACCGTTTTGTGACCGCCATCGAAAAAGTGATAGTCATAATTCCAGGGGGGAATTTCAATTCCATCCTTAATCAATTTCTTTGAGAAATCAGCAAGGGCCTGTTTATCAATCGTTACCTGCTGGCTCCTCTTGGTTACATGCCGGGTTGTTTCAAGAACCTGGTTCATAGTTTTAACCCTATTGAAAAATCATGATACTTTTTTTGCTCAAAGAAATCATTTTACCCGTATACATATCAGAGTCTACCAATCTTTGTAAACAAGGTTACCTATCCGGAAAACACCTGTATTAGAATTTCAACAAATATAGTTACTACTCAGCAAATGACCCTGACGCCTCGCTTCAAGGTTATAAATGGGAGAAACTTATAAGTTACATAAGAGTTTCATAAGCAACTTTTTTTATTGCTAATTCCTAATTTTAAATTTAGTTTCTTAGGAGGTTCAAAGTTCAGTGGTTCACAGGTCAAGGTTAGAAAACTATGAACAGAAACCAGCATGAAGATAAGGCAACCAACCGTGAACCTTGAACCTTGAACCTGACAACCTGCGTAGTTACGAAATATATTGACATAAACATTTTCTGGGGTGTAGGAATGAAATACGTGCTGGATACGAGAAAGTTCCAGATATCTACTCGTTACAACAATAGTTCCTGTTCCAGTTGTTTTTAATTTTACTGTTCACCTCCACAAGCTTTCCGCTCTTTTGTGCCCTTCTCCTATCAGGCACGTGATTTCCGCTTAAAAGAGCTACATCGAAAAACATAAAGGCGTATTTATTTACTCTATATAATACTAATTATATGTAATACACTGAAATAACAGAATTTTAACATATTCGCGAAATAATCGCGTAGAATATTACGCATTATAAAACGTCTGGTATTATGTTATGATTCGAAATATAAAAGTATAAGCATTTTTAACTCAACACTTATTCTTTTATCTCTATTATGATTGAATTTCTATCCGAGATAAAACCGATTTTGTTCTCATTGCTTCCTGTTTTAGTCTCTATTTGGTTAGGTTACAGGCTAGGGCTATTAACATATTTTCAAAAAAGAGAACATGAACAAATAATTAAACGATACCTAGAACAAGGAGTGGATTTAATCTCGTCCAATGTTGATCATGCTTTAGAAATTTTCAGGGAGAATTGGGCTTTAAGCCTAAGGCTACTCAAAGAGTTTAAAGGTTCTAATAAAGTAAATATTCCGATGCGAAAAGAATCATTAGACAGAAAATTTTTAATGTATGATAAAAAAAATTTTTCTTATCTCTCCATTTTACAAAATAAAAAGTCTTGTTGGAGAAGATATCTTTTGGGAATCTACACAGTTATTATTTGCTTTTGTTGGTACTACATATGATTTTTTTGAAAATGATTTAAAATTTGCCATTCAGACATTTTACGAAAACGATATTCCAACTGCCCCGGCGGAAAAAATTTATGAGAGTTATTTAGAAGAAATTCGTAATCTCCATGAAAAATCAAATAAATACTATAAGATAATTATGGAGTTGCAAAATCTGGCGATGCTGTTAGAGACGAAACCTTTAAACTTTAAAGATATTTCTTCTTTTAAGGATAAACGTGAAGTTAAAGAAATCGTTAAAAGGCTTCAATCTGAATTAATTGAAGAGCATGAGATTACTCAAGAAAAAGCTGCTAAAAAATCATAACATCCAAATGCAGCGGACATGCTACCATGCCGCTGATTTGGGGTTATATTTAAACTGATCTCATGCAAAATGACTTTGAAAAAACGAAAATACAAAAGGCTGTTGAGGGTGTAAGGTGGTCTTGGAAAAAGATTTTCGCAATCCTTGGTGGTGTATCTCTTTTATTCAGCATCTATGCTTTTATGCCAAAAGTCATTGTTGCACCAGGTTTGATCATTAGTCCGCATAACCCTTTCAATACGTCCTTTACGATCACAAATAATGGGTTCCTTCCTGTAAAGGATCTGGAGTTTGAATGCTTTTTTATAGAAATGAAAATATTTAATGTGAAATTTCGGGGAGGGACTTTTAGGCCAAAAAACAATCACATCCCTAAATTAAAGGCGGGAGAAACTACAACAGTATTTATCAATGAAAACATCATTCCAAAGGGCATTCCAACAAGCGCTGAGATAATGATAAAATTTCGATTTAAACTCTATCTAATTCCGGTTAAGTTTGAAGAACAATATCGTTTTAAAACAGTAAAAAATAATGAGGGTTATTCTGATTGGATTCAGTTACATTCTTCAACTTAAAGCAATTTTGAAATCTATGAGAACTTAAAATATAACATCACAATGCACCTGATTAGCTACAGCCTGCGGCTTCCGCTGAACAGGTGATTGTGGGCGTTATACCTCAAATGAGGACATCATATGGGCCATGCAGAAGAAATATTTGAACAAATTATTGAAAAAGGTGAGGCTGCAATTGATGAGTTTATAGATAACCGTGAAACTGAATCATTATTTTTAGATTTTAAGCGGTCTACTCGAGAGGGATCAGGAAGAAAACTTGATCCAGATGACAGAAAAAATCTAGCAAAAGCTATTTCAGGATTCGGTAACTCTGAAGGGGGTGTAATTGTTTGGGGAGTAGATTGTAGAGACGGAGTAGATTATGCAGATGTTGCTCAGGCCAAATTCCCTTTAGAGGATGCAAAAAAATTCGAGAGTTGGCTTGAAGGCGCAATTTCAAGTTGTACTATTCCGCAACATACTGAAGTGAAAAATCATTCTATCTATTCAGAAGATAAACCTCAGGGTTATGTAATTACTTTAATCCCCAAAAGTAACCACGCTCCTCACCAAGTTATTTCCTCCGGGAAAGGGCAGTATCATTATTATATCAGAACAGGTTCAAATTTTAGCCCAACTCCCCACGCAGTACTTTCAGGCATGTTTGGAAGACGACCAGAACCTTCTGTGTTCCACATGTTTGGCATATCTATCCCCCAATTTGTAAATGGGAACCCACCACAGTTAAATTTGAAATTAGGCTTGCAATTATCGAATGGTGGTCGGGGCATTGCTAGTGATATTTTCATGAACATTATTGTGTTATCTACCGTTAGTGGAGGATGCTCATTATCTGTTCAACCTCTTGACAGCAACAATTGGGCAGTCTGGAGCGCATTCAATGTGAAATTTACAGCTATACTGAACGTCATAATTAATTGCGCAATTAAAAAATATATGTTATGATGCTTTTTATGAAAGCATCAAAGATAACAGACCGTGAAAACGTTATTTTCATCTTACAAGATGA
>JAFDHR010000164.1 GCA_019308645.1 Deltaproteobacteria bacterium | reverse complement strand
GGGACAGAGGAATTCAATATAGCCTTCACAATGCTTCTCATAGAGGTATCAAGCCCACCTGGAGTATCCAGCCTAATGATGACTAACTTGTGTTTACTGACTTCAGCACGCTTCAGGCCCTTGATTACAAATTGTGCTGTGCCAGGATTAATAGTGCCCTCAAGTTCAATCACCATGGCACTATTTTTCTCGGCCTGGACATTATGGATAAAGAGCGCCATCGTAAAGACAGCAACAATGATGATAAAAAAAGATTTTTTCATTTTTTTTTAATCTTTTAACTCCCTGGGGTCTGTTAACCCTAACATATTCATGATCTGTTGCATATCCTCCCAAACAGCCTTTTTAGCCTGAGGATACCTTAATAGGTATGCCGGGTGATAGGTAGGCATTAAAGGAATACCCCGAAATGACTGCCACTGACCCCTCTCCCTTGTTATCTTAAAATCTTCACGTACCAGGCTCTGAGCGGATATTCTGCCAATAGCACAGATGATCTCTGGTTGAATTAAAGAAAGCTGGGCCTCTAAAAAAGGAAGGCACATCTCTATCTCGTCTCGCTCTGGATCCCTATTATGTGGAGGATGACATTTAACTATATTACAGATATAGACCTCTTCTCGTGTCAAACCCATAGCCTTTATAATATCGGTAAGCAGCTTACCTGCCTGGCCTACAAAGGGTTTTCCTGTTAAATCTTCGTCCATTCCAGGGGCCTCACCAACAAAGACAAGTCGGGCATGTGGCGGTCCCTCACCAAAGACGATGTTTTTTCTTACTTTACTCAGTCCGCACTTATCACAATTATTGATAAAATTTTCTAATTCCTGAAGACTATTACAGTAAAAATTCTCTTTTAAGGGTTCTATATCCAATTGAAGGCCCTTTCTAAGATACTGTAGACTATGAGTAGACAAAGTTGGGGCATCAAGTCCAATCTCCTGACTATTTATCAACTGGCTTTTGACCTGACCGAGCAAATCTATTAACTCTTCTCTTGCATCCATTCCGTTTGTAGGTACTTTATCCTGTCAAGTATTTTATCTGCTACCTCATCCTTTGACGTTAGGGGGACCACTTCCTCGTTTCCTTTTCTATCAATCATTCTAACCTCATTTGTCTCCGCCGCAAATCCCCTATCATCTTTTGAGACATCGTTAAGGACAATTAAATCCAGGTTTTTCTTTCTTATCTTATCCAGTGCATTTGCTACATGATCAGTAGTCTCTGCAGCAAAACCAACCAGGATAACATCTCCTTTATTTTTACCAAGCTCCGCCAGGATATCTGGCGTGGGTATCATCTCAAGTGTTGTTTTTCCCGTTTTCTTTTTCTGTTTTTCTTTGGCCTTGTTCAGAGGTTTATAATCACTTACAGCTGCCGCCTTGATAACCACATCCTTATCCCTATAGTGATCCATGACAGCCTCTCTCATCTCTTCGGCTGTCTCAACATTAAGCATATGTATCCCTGTTGGTGGATCAAGATGTGTTGGTCCAGTTACCAGTGTAACCTCTGCTCCTCGCCTTCTTGCAGCCTTTGCCAGAGCATAGCCCATCTTGCCTGTAGATTTATTGCTTATCATCCGCACCGGATCAATATATTCAATCGTTGGGCCCGCAGTAATAAGCGCCTTTAATCCCTGCAAATCCTTATTGGCAAGCAAACATTGTATCTCTTCCATAATAGCTAATGGATCAGGAAACCTGCCCAATCCAACAGCGCCACTGGCTAACATACCCTCTTCTGGTTCCATTACTATAAAACCTCTCTCTTTCAAGCTCAGGATATTGGACTGGACTATGCTATTTGCAAACATTTCTTTATTCATAGCAGGGCAGATAAGTATCTTAGCGGTGGCAGCCAGCATAAGGGTGGAAAGGAAATCATCTCCGATTCCATGAGCAATCTTCCCGATAAAATTTGCCGTGGCTGGCGCAATTATTATAAGATCACTCTCCTGCCCTAATGATACATGATCAATTGATGTTCCATGCTGTGAAAACATATCCTCTATTACCCTATTTCCAGAGAGTGTTTCAAATGTGAGGGGGGTTACAAACCATGTGGCATTTTCGGTCATTGCCACGTGTACTATTGCACCAACCTTCTTTAAATGCCTTACCAACTCAACAGATTTATAAACTGCTATACTTCCGGTTATACCAAGGACTATTTTTTTACCATTTATATTGGCCATAGAAAAATTTTCTTCTGCTTATGATAAATTGATTTGTAACTGCTCAGGTATCTTGCCACAAAGGCATCAAGACACTAAGATTATAAAATTATTCTTTATAATAGCCTTTTTAATGCGTGGCATATCGAAATTAATGAAAAAACTCCGTTATTCAATTTATATTCATTTTCTCTTTGGGGCTTTGTGCCTTGGTGGCTGAATAGTTACATTGATTTTACATCAACATTGTGACATTCACATAGACACTATATCTATTTAACGGGAAAATATATGTTTTGGCAACAAAAAACGTAACTGCCCAGGTTGTCAGCAAATAACCATTGAACCTGTGTAGTTACCAAAAAACTAAATATCTATTTTTCTTGTATAGTACTTTTAAGAGATTAGATCCTCTTTTTGGGTGGCGAAATGAAGCACATCAGCGCTATTATCGCAGGCAAGATATAATGGTTGGATTATTTGTTTAAGAGAAGAAAGAGATCATCTTTTTTAATGCCATAAAACCTTATTTTTTTTAGTCGTGATCGATGGCTGGATATAATCTCGACTTTTTCTTTCGCAAGCTTTAGGGACTTGGACAGCACTAATATCAAATCCCTATTTGCTAATCCATCAACTGGGGCTGATTTCACCTTAACCTTTAACATATCCCCTTCAAAACCTACTATCTTATTTATTGAGGAACGTGGTAGCACTTTGACTGAAACAACAGGATCAACCATTATCTCGCACCAAGCTCCACTGCGACCTGGAGTAAACTGTTAACCACAAAGGTTTGAACGAAGATAATGGCCAAAATAACAAGAATGGGTGAAAAATCGAAACCAGCAAAGTTTATCGGCAACCTCCTTCTAATAGCATAGAGCACAGGTTCAGTTACCGTATATAAGAATCTCACAATAGTATTGTATGGATCAGGGTTTACCCAGGAGATTATAGCCCTGCCAATTATAATCCACATATATATAGTCAAACCTATATTCAATATCTTTGCTACGGCTATGAGAAAATTAGATAGAACAAACATTTCTTGTCTCCGAATAAATGAACCCTGTTACGTAACTTATTGGGCTCTCAGTAATATCTGTGTGTAAAAAAACATACGACATTTGTAACTGATCAGGTTCAAAGTTCCGGGGTTCACGGTTCAAGGTTAGACAGATGAAAAATGGGTTCGATCCCTTGGCGAATTCAGATTTCATCTGGCTCTTTCAGTAGACCAGGCAGTCTTGCACACAAATCCGGAGCGAATTCTATGTCGTCCAATAAATATGATGAAAATCATAAAGCAATTAACCCTGAACGGTGAACCTAACAATCTGAGTAGATACCGCAATTTTTAAAAAAACATCAAAAAATCATGTTATATAGTGAAGATGTTAGAGCAGGCCATAAGCCGGGTTCTGTTTTCCGTATTAGTTACCCTTTACGGAACAATGGTCATTCATCTATTCCCACTATTGCTAATGGGATAAAGCAACCTACCCAGGGACTCGGACGGGTAGCCCTCAAACGTCCCTCTATTTGGTCTTGCTCCGGGTGGGGTTTACCAAGCCTCCGATGTCACCACCGGAGCGGTGAGCTCTTACCTCACCTTTTCACCCTTACCCCGCACCCAGTTCTCAGCCCTCTTGGTGGATATTAAATGCAGCCCTCGAAAATGAGAACTGGATGCGGGGCGGTATATTTTCTGTGGCACTTTCCTTCCCGTCACCGGGACTCTGTGTTACGGAGCACCCTACCCTGCGGAGCCCGGACTTTCCTCCCTTCGTTGGAGCCAGGTGTTGGCCTAACCCCTTTCGAACAGCGACCATTTGTCCTGCTCTAACACCACTTATTTTCTATCTTCGATTGCAAATTGCCTGTTTCCGATTAATGAAAAATCTAAAATCAAAAATCCTTAAATTCACAATCCGCAATCTAAAATCAAAAATCTAAAATCCTTAAATCTCTCTCTCGTCTTCCCAATAAATAATCCTATTGCAATTCGGGCAACTTTTTATAGAGCCTCCTTTAATTAATTCGTTGTATTGCTGGGGTGGAATCCCCAAGTTACACCCTTGACAAATGGTGTTTATTACCTGAGTTACTACCCTGCCTCTCAAATTTTTCCTTAATCTATTATACCTTTCCAATAAATTCTTATCAACATTTTGGCACAATTTAGCCCTTTTTCCATTAATAGACTGCACCTCTTCATCAATATCTCTCATTCTCTGCGAAAATTCCTCTTGTTTGTTTTTATATTCTTTTTGAGATTCCCCCCAGGTATCACTATTACCAGCGCGCTCCCCTTCCTGAATCTCAATATCCTCCATACATTTTATCACTACCTCTTCTTTTTCGAAAATAAGTTCTTTAAGATCTTCAATCTCTTTCAAGACTGCTTGATATTCCTTGTTTGTCTTGACATCACTAAGTCTTAACTTGCTTTTTTGAAATTTATTCTCTACATCTTCCAGTTCCCTCTCAACTGTCCTCCTCTCTTTTTTAAGCTCCTCAATGGAAGATAAATCTTGTTCCATGGCATTGCTTAAAAAATCAAGGTTCTTTTTTAATTTTTCAATTTCTTTAGGGAATTCTTCTTTCTCTTTTTTTATCTCATCAAATCTAATATCAATCGACTGTATCATCAAGAGTGCCTCAAGTTCTTTATCCAATTTCACACCTTTTTTAGTAGGTAGCCAAAAAAATGAGAGGGTGTCCTATTCTAAAAGACACCCTCGTTTCCTTAAGATAAACGTATTATAAGACACCCAACAATACTCAAGCATCTTTTACTGTCTGATGGGCCCACCTGGTCTCGAACCAGGGACCTACCGGTTATGAGCCGGTGGCTCTGCCAGCTGAGCTATGGGCCCTTTTTCTGCGTTATGGTAACTGAATTAAAATTTATATGTCAAGGAAAATAAAAAACTTTAGAGGCCTTAATTAAAATTCAGTAAAGCTCTCTAACACTTTCTTTCTCCTCGGGTGTCTTAGTTTCCTCAGCGCCTTGGCTTCTATCTGCCGTATCCGTTCTCGTGTAACATTAAACTCTTTGCCTACCTCCTCGAGGGTATGATCGGCCTTTTCACCTACACCGAATCTTTTTCTTAATACCTTCTCTTCTCTGGGAGTCAGGGTAGTCATAATCTTCCTTGTCTGCTCACTTAAGTCAAATTTTGTAACTGCCTCAGCTGGAGACATTATCTTTTTATCTTCTATAAAGTCTCCTAAATGGCTATCCTCTTCTTCACCTATGGGTGTTTCCAGAGAAATGGGCTCTTTGGCTATCTTCAGAACCTTCCGTACCTTTTCCAGGGGGAATCCCATCCTCTCTGCAATCTCCTCAGGGTTTGGCTCCCTGCCTTGCTCTTGAACGAGGGTTCTGGAGATCTTAATAAGCTTGTTAATCGTCTCTATCATATGAACTGGTATCCTTATCGTCCTTGCCTGGTCAGCAATAGCCCTTGTTATAGCCTGTCTGATCCACCAGGTAGCATAGGTGCTGAATTTATATCCCCTTTGATATTCAAACTTATCTAC
>JAFDHR010000163.1 GCA_019308645.1 Deltaproteobacteria bacterium | reverse complement strand
CTTGGTTGTATAATTCTTTCTTTTGTGTTGTTTGTTGACCTTTTGAAAGTCTTTATTCAAGGGAAGGAGACTCATAGATGAACTTAGTACTTATTGGAATAATTGGAATCATCATCCTTCTCCTTGTTTTATTCTTTTTTGGGATGCCTGTTGGCTTTGCTATGGCAGTTGTGGGATTCTTAGGGTTTTGTTATGTGGTTTCCTTCAAGGCAGGCCTCAACATGATAGGCGCTGATCTGTGGTTTACATTCTCCAAATACGGTCTTACTGTAATCCCAGAAAGGCTATACAATGCTGCTTATAAATGGATGGGTCATTGGCCGGGTGGCCTGGCTATCGCCACAATTGGTGCCGACGAGCTCTTTGCTGCTATCTGTGGCTCTAATACCGCTACAGCGGCTACAATGGGTGCAGTAGCCCTGCCACAGATGAAAAAATATAATTATGACACACGATTAAGCAGCGGCACTGTTGTCACTGGTGGCACGTTGGGTACGGTTATGCCTCCCAGTGTGGTTATCATTGTTATCGGCTTGCAAACAGAGCAATCTATAGCCAAACTTTTCCTTGGCGGAATTTTACCTGCCATCCTTCTGGGAATTTTGTTCGTGCTTACCATCCTTATCATTTGCCGATTCAACCCGGAGTTTGGTCCACCAGGTCCAAAGACAACCTTTAAGGAAAAGGTAAAATCCCTTTCTGGGGTCATTGAAGCGATTACTATATTTATCCTGGTAATCGGTGGTTTGTTTATTGGTCTATTCACCCCTACAGAAGCCGGTGCAGTCGGTGTGTTTTGTACCTTTATCGTTGCCATTGCAACTCGAAGGCTGACCTGGAACGGCCTTATCGATTCTATTAAGGAAACACTGAAGATATCATGTATGGTTTTTGTTCTTGTTACCGGAGCTATCATTTTTGGTCGCTTTCTGGCAGTAACAAGAATTACGTTTATAGTGGCAGATTTTGCCGCTGCACTTCCAGTGTCGCCTTATGTTATTCTGGCATTCATATTGGTGATATATCTGATAGGTGGATGTGTTATGGACGCCCTGGGATTTCTGGTACTCACAATTCCTATCTTCTTTCCGCTGGGAATCGCCCTTGGATTCAATCCAGTATGGTATTCTATTATTTTAACTATGGTGACAACAATGGGAGCAATAACTCCGCCGGTAGGCGTCAATATATACGTAGTAAAAGCATTGGCTCCGGAAATAGAAATTGGCAGGATTTTCAAAAGCGTAAGCTTTTTTTTAATGGCCTGTATTGTCTCTATAATTATCATAATAATTTTCCCTCAAATTGTTCTATTTATACCAGAAATGCTACATTAATATTAAGAACTATGGAGAAAGGGGTAGAGTCCGTTGATAGTTGTTTGTTGTCTAAAAGATAAAATTCAAGTAATTCCTGTATATAGCAAAAAATAATGTAGGAATCTGGTATCTCGCCCAGCGGGTTGAAAATATTGTCACAACTGACCACTGACAATCCCGATTTATCGGGACTGACATTACCGAGAAAGAAAAGAGGTGAAAAAATCATGATGGCAAAGAGCTTTATGCCAACTGTTACAACAGAGGAAGAGTTAAAGGATCTCCAGCTGAAAGGCTTACAGTGGACATTAAACCATGCCTATCAGGGCTCCGATTTCTATAGAAAAAGATTCAATGAAGCCGGAGTAAAACCAGATGACATTCGCTCCTTAGATGATATTAAAAGATTACCTTTCACCACAGCCAAGGATTTACAGGACGGCTATCCATTTCCATTGAGGGCAGTCCCCTTTAAAGATATTGTAAGGATTCATGCCTCATCTGGCACAACTGGCAAAAGAAAGGTGCTTTGCTATACACAAAAAGATATTGATGACTGGGGAGATTTCTTTGCCAGGTGTTATGAGATGGCCTCCTTAACCACCGAAGATCGGGTTCAGATTGCAGTTGGATACGGGGTTTGGACAGCTGGTGTCGGTTTTCAGCTGGGCTGCGAAAAATTTGGAGCTATGGCTATTCCTGCCGGTCCGGGTAATATTGATATGCAATGCACATTTCTCGAAGATTTTCAATCCACTGTGCTTTGCTGTACTGCCTCTATGGGTCTTCTCTTAGCTGAAGAAGTAAATAAGAGGGGTATCAGGGATAAGATCAACCTCAAGAAAATGATCTTTGGGTCCGAGCGATCCAGTGATTCCATGAGAAAACAGATTAACGATCTTTTAGATATCGAGCTACTGGGCCGATTATTATATCCTGGAAATCCTGGATCCCGATACCTTAAAACCAGTGCCTGAAGGAGAGACAGGGGAAATGGTGGTGACTACCTTGAAAAAGGAAGCGGCCCCTCTTATCCGATACCGTACAAGGGACCTGACCCGATTGATTCCTGGGCAGTGCCCGTGTGGATCTATTTTACCCCGGCACGATCGGCTCCTGGGTCGATCTGATGACATGATCATTTTTCGCGCTGTAAATATTTATCCCGGACAGATTGACCACGTCTTATCAGGGATCGAAGGGATTGGGAGTGAGTACCAGATCATATTGGACAGGAAGGCTGACGGAAAAGACTATATGGCCGTAAAAGTGGAGCGCAACCAGGGCATTGACAGCAGTCAGGATGAAGAACTGAGTAAAAAGATAGGGGGAGAGATCAAGAAGCAAATACTGGTGAGCGGAAACATAGAGATAGTAGATTACGGGTCTCTGCCGAGATCCGAGAGAAAGACCAAACGGGTATTTGACAACAGGGACGAGTAGCTTTCGGAATTCCCTGCTCTCCCGCGTTAGTGGATAGGGGTTTAGCTGTCTTTTTTTGACAGGATTAATTCCGCTTGCAGCGGGAGATTGGTTTAACATTGCAAACTGTTTTCTAGCGAAGCTTCGCCTCAAACCGATCCACCCTCCGTAGCAGGCTACTGCGGAGGACGGGCGAGTTGAGGAAAATAGTAATCCATTGCTTGAAGCAAAGTGATGAAGGTTTCGTTTAACGTTCTAAGGTTGCGCTGCTGGTTTTCCCGATATGTCGGGATTAACCGTTACCCGATTCGAGCTGCGCAACCGATAACCGTTTTACGCAACTAACATATCATTTTGTATTGGACGTCGTCAAAAACTTGACATAAATTTTAAGATCTTTACTTACATAGACACCTAGAGGTGGCAAATGACCGATTTTTTTCGACCCAGCGAATATTATCGCCCTAATAACTTGAGTGAAGCCGCACAGCTTCTTTCAAATTTTGGCAAAAAAGCTAAACTTATTGCCGGTGGAACAGACCTTCTTGTTAATAAGCCCCCGGAGGTAGAATGTCTGGTCGATGTTGCTAACCTCGATTTGAACTATATAAGGAAAGACGAGGACGGAATAAAGATAGGCGCCGCAACAACCGTTGACGTGATCGAAAGTTCAGAGATCCTCTCCTCAGAACCTTACGTCGTGGTATCAGAGGCGGCAGGTGGCATGGCAACACCGGCAGTCAGGAATATGGCTACAATTGGGGGCAATATCAGTAATGCCTCCCCGGCGGCCGACCTCCCATTAGCCCTAATGGTTCTTGACTCAACCGTAAAAGTGGCCGGCCAGGGTGAAAGCAGGATATTACCCATAAGTGACATCTTTGAAGACGTCAATAAAACAACACTAAAGGAAGATGAACTATTGGTTGAAATACATATACCGCTTGTTACCAAAACCACCGGCGCATCATTTATAAAGTTAAGGCATCACCAAACTTCCGTTGACATAGCAATAGTCAATGTCGCCGCCAGGTTGACCTGCTCAAAAGACCATTGTGAAGATGTCAGGATAGCCTTGGGCGCAGTAGCCAAAAAACCTGTCTATGCAAAGAAGGCTGAAAAGTTTCTCATCGGAAAAAGGCTTGATGCTGAACTTATTCAACAATCTGCTGAGGCCGCTGCCGGAGAATCAAAACCCATTGATGATGTCCGTGCCTCTGCTGGATATAGGAAGAAAATGGTTCCAATACTTGTCAAAAGGGCCCTTGAAGATTGTGTCAGGAGGTGCGGGACATGGCAAAAATAAACATCAATATCAGCGTAAACGGCAGGCGGTACCAACTGGCTGTTGATCCGTACGAGACACTTCTCGATGTTCTGCGAAACATGCTTGGATTGACCGGGACAAAAATGGGCTGTGGTAGTGGCGAATGTGGCGCATGTACTGTCAATATCAATGGCAGGGCTATATTATCCTGCCTGACGTTAGCTGTCCAAGCGGACGGTAAGGAGATACAAACTATTGAAGGTTTGCAAAAAAGGCCTGATGAGCTGCATCCTTTACAGGAAGCATTTGTAAAGCATGCCGCGGTACAATGCGGCTATTGCACACCAGGCATGATCATGGCCTCAAAAGCGATACTTGACCATGATCCAAATCCGTCTGAGGATGTGGTAAGAAAAGGACTCTCCGGCAATCTTTGCCGGTGCACGGGGTATGAGAGGCAGGTGAAGGCAGTCCTTGAGGCAGCCAGAACCATAAGGAAGGCGCAACATGAGTGATAAACTATCAATAGTAGGTAAGAGCCTTACAAGGATTGACGCTATTGATAAGGTTACTGGCCGTGCCAAGTATGCCACAGATTTGAAGCTGGACGGCATGCTGCATGCCAAACTCCTTCGCAGCCCGTATCCCCATGCCAGAGTGACTCACATTGATATTACTAAGGCAAAAAGCCTTCCGGGCGTTAGGGCCATAGCCACAATAGAAGAGGTTCCCAAGGTTGTCCAGTACTGGTTTTTTCTCCGGACCGAAAAGAAAAAGAAGCAAATGTTCATCCGCGATAATGTAGTCAGGTTCATAGGGGATCCGGTTCTGGCTGTGGCCGCCGATGATGAAGAGAGTGTTTCAGAGGCCCTGTCGCTGATCCACGTGGAATATGAGCAGTTGCCGGCCCTGTTTGACCCGTTTGAGGCTATGAAGGAGAACGATGTTAAAATCCACGAAAGGGGCAACATAGCCTTTCATGTGGCCAAACAGTTTGGTGATATTGAGCAGGGTTTTATGGATGCCGACATTATAATTGAGAATAGATATGTCACGTCAAAACAAAAGCATGCATCCCTTGAGCCTATAGGCACCTGTATAGCCGACTTTTCCTCGGGTGGAAAATTTACTGTTTATTCGTCCACACAGCTTCCCCACTGGAGCCAGATGTATCTTGCCGGGGCACTCGGGGTGCCAAATAACAGGATTAGAATCATCAAGCCATATACAGGAGGCGCGTTCGGTGGCAGGTGCGGCCTGATCCATGGCTTAGAAGTCATGTGCTGCTATTTGTCCAGAAAGACTGGTAGGCCGGTGAGGATGTCATTTACCAGGGAGGAGGACTTCACGGCAACGGAGACGCGGCACCCGACGGTTATTGACATGAAGACAGGTGTAACCAGGGGCGGCATCTTGTGTGCCAACAGCATAAAAATTGTTGCGGATGTGGGGGGATATGGCACGCATTACATTGGCATTCTTGCTAATTGCCTGTCAACAGGTGTGGGACTCTATAGATGCCCAAACGTGGATTTTGATGCAACCGCTGTTTATACGAACAAGTCTTTAACCGGGGCCTTTAGAGGCTACGGAAACCCCCAGATGAACTTTGCCCAGGAATCACAGATGGACATAATAGCAGACAAACTCGGCATGGACCCTGTGGAGTTCAGGCTTAAAAACTATCGTGGCCTGGGTGAAATAGACCCGGTGTTTAATGATGAAATCCGGAGTAACGGCCTGAAAGAATGCGTTGAAAAGGGGGCCGGATCTTTTGGTTGGAAGGATAAGAGGGCCGGAGGTAATGGTAAAGGGAAAAAGAAAAGAGGGGTCGGGGTGGCTATCATGCTTCACGGCACCGGTGCGGCCAAGGCGTTGCCAGACCCGGCCTCCGCAACCGTTATGATCAATGCGGATGGTTCCGTTAATCTGGTAACAGCCGCGGCCGATGACGGTCAGGGCAATAGAACAGTCCTGGCTCAGATCGCTGCCGAGGAACTTGGTATAGATTTTGAGTGTATATCCGTGTCCGATACCGATACTGACACAACGCCTTTAGACGGAGGGACTCACGGCAGCCGACAGACATATTGCGGCGGACTTGCAGTGAAAAAGGCGGCCGCAGATGCCAAAAAGAAACTTTTCTTGTTTGCGTCTAAGGAACTCAGTGTGGACGAGAATCAACTGGAAATAAAGGACAGCGTAATTTATGACATGAAAAATCCAGCCACCAGTGTCGGGCTTGGCGATCTTATGAGAAAAGTTCAGATCGAAGATATGTCTGTTTGTGAACAGGTAATTGGGACTGCCTCTGGAGTAGCGCCTGCCATGCCGGGGTATTACGGCGCCAATTTTGCCGAGGTTGAAGTTGACACGGAGACGGGTGAAGTGCAAGTCCTGAAACTGACGGCCGCCTATGATGTTGGCAGGGCTATTAACCCTGCCAATGTTGAGGGGCAGATAACAGGCGGAGGCGTAATGGGCATTGGATGGGCCCTAAATGAGGATCTATTAGTAAAAGACGGCAGGATTCTAAACTTTAATTTTGCAGATTACAGGATCCCGAGAGCCAGTGATGTACCTGAGCTGGAGTCAATTATTGTTGAGTCCTATGAACCCACCGGCCCTTTCGGCGCCAAGGGTGTTGGTGAAGGCAGCATGGTTTGTGTAGCTTCAGCTATAGTCAATGCAATTTACAACGCCATTGGAGTCAGGATGAAAGAGCTATGCATAACCCAAGAGAAAATTCTTGAAGCTCTCCATATGGCATTTCCCCCTTGACAAATCATTTGTATACAGTATACCAACTATCATTAGGAAAACATTTCTATCCAAAGAATATTTTTACTGTTTATGGGATCTAAGAAGTGGGTATTACCAACATTAAACAAAGGAGACGTGAATGGAAATATTTAAAAATATGACTATTCTTTCGCTTGAACAGGCAACAACCCTCCCATACCTCACCTATAGGCTTGCCCAGGATGGAATGAATGTTATTAGGGTAGAACATCCTATATATGGTGATCCTAACCGAATGATCGGAGAAAACTACCTTAAAGAAGAAAGGATGAATACCTATTATCTCTGTATAAATTCCGGGAAAAAGGCAATCACCCTTAATTTAGCAGAAGAAAAGGGCAAGGAGATCTTTAAAGAACTGATCACAAAATTAAATGTAGATATCTTTGCTACCAATCAACTGCCAAGGAATTATGCGAAGCTGGGCGTAGACTATGAGACGTTAAAGGGAATTAAATCAGATATCATCTGGTTAGGTATGACTGGTTTCGGTCCGGACAGCAACGAGGCTGCATATGAGCCAATTCTTGAGGCCAGGTCCGGTTTGATGGATCTAACAGGTGAGCCAGATGGTGTTCCCCAATCACTTGGTATACCCTTGTCTGATATGGGTACGAGTGAGCATGCCTATGGGCTTTTAATGAAGGCCCTCTTAAATAGAGAAAAAACAGGGCAAGGCTCCAGGATAGATATCTCGATGTTTGAATCTTCGACCTCATGGCTTACAGTGCCAATTACATTGACTGCAAGCTTTAATACAAAAATAACACGGCGCGGGAATACCCATGAATTTTTTGCACCTGTCTCAGTGTTTAAGACCAAAAATGGGTATGTATACATGGCAGTTGGTAATGACAGACAATGGAAGGCTATGGTAAATCTCCCACTTTTTAAATCCTTAGATAACGCAGAATATGAAAAAAATGAAGGAAGGATACAGGATGTCGTTAATTTGAACCAGTCCATAGGTGAAATAGTATCGACTGTCACCTCAGAGGAACTCATAGAGCTCTTTAATCAGATCAGACTACCTATAAGCACAATACATGGTATTCCTGAGGTGTTGGAAGATCCTCTCATCAAAAGGAGGCTCCTTAAATCCAGGGATCCTAAATCAGGACTTCCTCTCATCAAAAGGAGGCTCCTTAAATCCAGGGATCCTAAATCAGGACTCGAGCTTACACTTGCACCACCACCGTTTGTCACACAGTTTATGAAAGATTCTAACAACACCCTATCCTTTCCACCCAGATTCGGGGAACATAACAATGACATATACTCTACTGTGCTCGGTTACCCTGACAGTGATCTGGCCACATTCAAGGAAAAGGGGGTTATATAGGACTAATGAGAAATACTAAAGCCCAATGTTGATGGTTTCGTAAAAAGTCCCATTTCCCCTCCCCTGGTGCTGACATTGAGACACACTTGACACCGTGGGTTTTTTGATTTATTATAGGGGGTATGCTGGTATGTGGTCAATATTTTAATTTGGAGGTGATAAGTC
>JAFDHR010000162.1 GCA_019308645.1 Deltaproteobacteria bacterium | reverse complement strand
AAAAGTTAAGCCACGGGTTCCTATAAGTGCAAAGCTCGTAGCTGACCTGATAACAGTTGCCGGAGTGAATCGTGTGATCTCAGTTGATCTTCATGCCGGGCAGATTCAAGGATACTTCAACATCCCGGTGGATAATCTGTTCGCAGCACCTGTTATACTGAACTACATTCGGAAGCATTTTAAAAATAATCTATCAATAATCTCTCCCGATGCTGGTGGCGTGGAGAGAGCACGGGCCTTTGCCAAGAGACTTAATGCTTCTTTAGCAATAATAGACAAGAGAAGAGAGGAACCTAATGTTGCAGCGGCCATGCATATAATTGGGGATGTAAAAGGGAAAACAGCCGTTATTCTTGATGACATGATTGATACAGGTGGAACACTGGTACAGGCCGCTCAGGTATTAACCCAAAATGGAGCAAAACATGTTTACGCCTGCTGTGTTCATCCAGTTCTCTCTGGTAATGCGATAAAAAGGATAGAGGAATCGACTATCGAGTCACTGGTAGTAACAAATACAGTTCCGTTAAATAAAAAGGCATCTGAGTGCTCCAAAATCAAGGTTGTTTCTGTGTCGGAAATTCTGGGTGAGGCCATAAAGCGAGTATATTATTCAAGATCTGTGAGTTCACTATTTGTATAATCGTAAGCTAGTACATTTTAGGTATTGCATCCTGCCCTCACCGTCCCGAGACCGGGACAGGATCGGGAGGTATGACATGCTTGAATCAGGTAATCAAATCTATAGGGCACTGCGCATTCAGATCAGCCTATTAAGATTATAGGCCAGACCTGACAGACACTAGCTGCCTGGCAGGCGGGGATTGAAGGATTGTTGCTGATTGTTCGTTGTTAGTTTCTCATTTGAAAAATAACAATGGATAATGGTGAGCGGATAACTTACAACATTTGGAGTTAATGAATGGCTACTATACAATTAGATTCGAAAAAAAGAACCATGACGGGTAAAGGCTCGGCTCGAAAGCTAAGAAGCGTGGGCAGGCTTCCTGTTATACTATATGGTCCAGAGACAAGTCCAATGATGCTTTCACTAGATTATAAGCAGCTCCAAAAAATTCTTAGAGGAAGATCAGCTGAAAATATTATATTTGATCTAAAAATAGACTCTAATGGAACAAATCAATCTAGGAGAGTTATGATAAAAGAGATACAGAAGGATCCGGTTACAAGGGATCATCTTCATGTTGATTTTTATGAGATATCTATGGAAAAGGAATTAGAGGTTGATATTCCTGTGTATCTCGTAAATACACCAATAGGGGTAAGTGAGGGTGGTATTTTAGAGCATACCCGTAGGGAGTTAAAGATCTCGTGTATGCCAAAAAACCTGGTAGACAAAATAGAGATTGATGTGTCTGGCCTTGCTATTGGACAGTCACTTCATATAGAGGACATTGATTTGCCTCCAGGTTTAAAATCAATAGAAGACAGAGATCTTACCATTGCCACAGTTGGTGCTCCTACCATAGAAGAAGAGATAGAAGAAGAGATAGAAGAAGAGATAGAAGAAGAGGGAGAAGAAGCTGAAAGTGAGGAAATAAAAGTCGAAGATAAATCCTAAAACCATATGTTTGATAATAGGGCTTGGTAATCCAGGCACTGTATACAAAAACAGTAGACATAATCTTGGATTTAAGACCGTTGATCTTTTATGTACTCAATTAGGCCTTCATTTATCTGATCAACGCTTTCAAACCTTAAGCACAACCACAAATTACCATAATAAAAAGATACTATTGGCATGCCCACAAACATTAATGAATAGATCAGGAATTGCGGTTAAGTATTTTGTTGAATATTACAGGCCAGATATTAGAGATATAATGGTTATACATGATGATATTGATTTAGATGTGGGTCGTATAAAGATAGCATGTGGAGGAGGGGCAGGAGGTCATCATGGGATAGAGTCTTTAGCTTATCACCTTGGAACAAATGAGTTCTGCAGGACTAAGATTGGAATAGGCAGACCCAGGTATAATGAAGCAATTGAGGACTTTGTTTTGAATCCTTTTTATGATGATCAACAAACAACAATCAAAGAAGCATTGCATATAGCAGTAAAGGCCATCGAATCATTTGTTTTATATGGAGTAGAGGCGGCAATGAATACGTTCAATTCTTTGACAATCAGGAAAAAGGAGGTAGAAAAATAATGCAAAGTTTAACTGCGTATGCACCTTATTTAGGAATTTTGGGCCTTATAATCGCCTATTTAGTATTTCTTTATGTCAAAAAACAACCTAATGGAAGTGAGCTTATGAAGGATCTGGAAGGCATGATCCATTCCGGTGCTATGGCCTTTTTAAAGAAAGAATATTCAGTCCTGCTTGTTTTTATAGCTATAGTTTTATTGTTACTTGGTTTTGGTATATCTTGGAGAACGGCTATTGCCTTTGTGACCGGGGCGTTTTGTTCTATGCTAGCCGGATTTTCAGGAATGAGTGCCGCTACCAAAGGTAATTCTCGAACAGCAAATGCTGCGAATAAATATGGTCAGGCGAAAGCCCTTAACGTATCTTACTTTTCCGGCTCAGTAATGGGCATTTCTGTCGCCAGCCTTGGTCTTCTCGGACTTGGTTTCTGGTTCTGGTATTATGGGGGTGACCCGGAAACAGCACAATATATTAATGGGTTTGCTATGGGAGCAAGCTCCATTGCCCTATTTGCCAGGGTTGGCGGTGGTGTATTTACAAAGGCTGCGGATGTAGGGGCTGATCTGGTAGGAAAGGTGGAGGCTGGTATTCCTGAGGATGACCCACGAAATCCCGGAGTTATCGCGGATAATGTGGGAGATAATGTGGGTGATATCGCAGGGATGGGAGCGGATATATTTGAATCCTATGTTGGCTCTGTAATTGCTACCATCGCAATTGCAGCCACATTATCTATTACGCCTGAGTTTCTTAATCAATTTCCTGTCCTGAAGGGTTTAGACGTGGTAGCCATAAAGTTAAAGTACATGGCAATGCCCATCCTTGTTGTAATGGCAGGATTACTGAGTTCATTTGTGGGTGTATTTTCCATCAAGCTCTTTCAAGCCGGAAATCCAGCCACTGCCCTTAGGTCTACAACCTTTGTAGCAGCCGCTGTTTTCGTAATCTTGACCGCTATCATTGTAAATTCTATCGGCATGCCATGGGGAGCATTCTGGGCTATCTTTTCCGGTCTTCTCTGCGGTATTGCCATCGGCCTTCTGGCAGAGTACTACACCTCGGGTCCACCCATCAGACGTATTGCAGGTCAATCTGCCACAGGCCCTGCAACATTGATCATTGCTGGTTTAGCTGTGGGCATGCAGTCCACCTATCTCCCCATTTTAGGCATATGTGTGGCTACATTCGTAGGATTTAAGGCCGCAGGTATTTATGGTATCGGTCTTTCTGCCGTGGGAATGCTGGCCACAGTTGGTGCTACCATGACCGTTGATGCGTATGGGCCAATAGCAGACAATGCTGGGGGTATATCAGAAATGTCAGGCCTTGGCCCTGAAACCAGAAAGATCACGGACAGCCTTGATGCTTTAGGTAACACCACTGCTGCCATCGGAAAAGGATTTGCCATCGGCTCCGCAGCCCTGACTGCGCTGGCCCTCTTTGTGGCTTACACCCAGGCGGCAGGTATTGAAGTAGCAAAGCTAAGCATTATGAACCCTTATGTTGTGATAGGGGTCTTTATAGGTGGTATTGTACCTATGCTTTGCGCAGCAATGACCATGACCTCAGTGGGTAAGGCCGCATTCAGTATAGTGGAAGAAATACGACGCCAATTCAGGGAAATCCCCGGGCTTCTTGAGGGAAAAGAAGGAGTGAAGCCAGATCCGGCAACCTGTGTATCTATTGCAACTGAGGCGGCCCTTAAGAGGATGGTGGCACCAGGTCTGGTTGCTATTCTTACTCCTGTGGCTGTAGGTTTTCTTCTGGGGAAGGAGTCCCTGGGCGGAATGCTTCTGGGTGCTACAGTCATGGGCGCATTTCTGGCCCTTTTTATGGCCAATGGAGGCGGGGCCTGGGATAACGCCAAAAAATACATAGAATCAGGTCATTTGGGAGGCAAAGGAAGTGATAACCATAAGGCTGCAATAGTTGGTGATACAGTAGGTGACCCTTTTAAAGACACCTCCGGACCAGCAATGAATATATTGATAAAATTGATGTCAGTTGTATCACTTGTAATTGCACCAATACTACCTGTAATTGGTTTGTTTTTAAGATAAAAAATATGATAGGGCCTTCAACTTTAAAGCTACCTCATTTAGGAGATAAAGAGTTTTTCCGATTGAGTATCTAATACTTAAAGTAACAGGAGGTAAGAATGTTTAAGATAGGCGATTTGGCCGTGTATCCAGCACATGGTGTTGGGGTTATTGAGAGGATTGAGAATAGAGAAATTTCTGGTTGTCAGGAAGATTTTTTCGTCATGAGAATACTTGAAAATAATATGATTATTATGATTCCATCTTCAAACACTAAAAATGTTGGCCTAAGAGAATTAATAGACCAGACTGAGGTATCAAAAGTTTTCTCTATCCTTAACAATAGGGATATGTACGTAGATGATAATCAGACCTGGAACAGACGGTATAGGGATTACATGGATAAGATTAAAAGTGGCTCTGTCTTTGAGGTTGCGGAAGTCTATCGCGATTTGAGCACAATAAAGCAGGATAAAGAGCTTTCCTTTGGGGAAAGAAAGATGTTGGATACGGCCCGAAGTTTGCTTGTAAAGGAAATCTCCCTCGCGAAAAACATGAAGGAGGAAGATGTAGAAAGAGATATTCAATCAAATCTCTTTGTGCAAACCCAACAGGATAAAGGATAAAACTTATGTTAGCAAAGAGTTGTGGTAAACAGTTGGGAGAAAACATTTATCTTTCGTGAACCGTCAAAAGAAATAGACGTAAGGCTTGATAAGTTTCTCTCTGATAATAAGGATGTTAGTTTATCAAGGGCAAGGATTCAAAACCTTATAACGACTGGCGCCGTAACCGTTAATGGTAAAAGAAAGAAACCTAGTTATCAACCAAAACCTGGCGACAGGATAAAGATTTCATTTTTACCCAAATCAGCCCCTTTAGAAATCCCTGAAAATGTAAAGTTTGACCTTCTTTACGAAGATAATTCAATCTTGGTAGTCAATAAACCCCCAGGCCTGGTGGTTCATCCTTCTGCTGGCCATTATACAGGAACTTTGGTCCATGGCCTTCTCTATAGATGTAGAAATCTTTCTTCTTCCGGCGATCCGATAAGGCCGGGGATTGTTCATAGGCTCGATAAAGATACCTCAGGTGTGATGGTAGTAGCCAAAAGTGATAAAGCTCACGATTTTTTATCTAATCAATTCAAAAAAAGAGAGATAAAAAAAAGCTATCTTACCATTGTCCATGGTAATGTTGAAAAAAAAGGGGGGATAATAGATTTACCTATCAGTAGACACCCAATAAAAAGAAAAGAGATGAGCGTGTCTCTTTTAAAAGGGAGAGCCGCCATAAGTGAGTGGGAGGTCATATCTGTATTTCCTCTTGGTTTTTCACTTTTAAGGATAAACCTCCATACTGGTAGGACTCACCAAATACGAGTTCATATGGCATACATGGGATATCCAGTGGTAGGGGATGTTGTATATGGATATGGGAAAAAATGGTGGAATCAAAAATCTTTGACAATGAAAAAAACACTTACTTTAATAAAAAGGCAGATGCTCCATGCAGAAATATTAGGGTTTGTTCATCCTGATTCATTA
>JAFDHR010000161.1 GCA_019308645.1 Deltaproteobacteria bacterium | reverse complement strand
TCTTATCCAGCATGAATATTATAAGGAATTGAAGAAAAGAAAGATCGAACCCAGGGATGTGGAGGAGGATGCGATTACACCTGATGATGAGGAAAAGGTATATGAATAAGAGGAACTTGGACGCAGATGAACGCAGATTATTTCCGAATTCCGGGTTCCGTCATTCGGAACTCGGAAGCAAGATTTTAAACATAAAGAACTAACAGAAAAGATTATTAATATCTTCTATAGAGTTTACAATGAACTGGGTTATGGTTTTCTTGAAAAGGTCTATGAGAATGCAATGATGATAGAATTTAAAAAGGATGGTATTCCCGCGGTTCCTCAATTTCCAATAAATGTATTTTATGAAGGTGAAGTTATAGGTGAATACTTTGCCGATATACTGGTTGATAACAAGGTAATTGTAGAGATAAAGGCAGCAAAACGATTTGCAGAAGAAAACGAAGCACAGTTATTGAATTATTTAAAAGCAACCGATATTGAAGTTGGCCTTTTACTTAATTTTGGCCCTAAACCAGAAGTTAAACGTAAGGCATTTGATAATACAAGAAAATAGTTCTCTGCGGGGATCTGCGAAAATCTGCGTCCCAAATAATTTAAGACTTATGTTCGTGGGGTAATCTGCCAAATTTATGGGTATGAACGTGGGAATGGGGGACCAAGGCCTCATCAAGAAATATCTTCCCATTCGCTATGGCATATATCTTATCCGTGGTTTTAAAGAGAAAATCCAGGTTATGTGAAATAAAAATGCAAGAAAGGTTCAATCCTTTTAATATGTCGGTTATCTTCTCTTCTGTCTCATCATCCAGACCATTAGTAGGTTCGTCGAGGAGAAGAACCTCCGGATCCATGGCAAGGACCGTGGCCAGAGAGACAAGCCTTTTTTCCCCTCCTGAAAGCTTGTAGGTTATCCTGTTTTCAAAGTCAAAGAGATCAAGCCTTGCAAGGGTTTTTAAGGCAATATCTCTGGCCTCATCTGGCGGCTTCCCCAAATTCAATGGCCCAAAGGCTACATCCTCGAGCACGGTAGGGCTAAACAATTGATCATCAGCATCCTGAAAAAGAAGCCCGATCTTTTTCCTGGCTTCTCTGAAGTCTTTTTCCTCATGAGCTGGTTTTCCAAAGAGCTCGATGCTGCCCGAAGAGGGGCTCAAAAGGCCCATGATTATATGGAAAAGGGTGGTCTTACCACTGCCATTTGGCCCCACCATACCAATCCGCTCACCGCTATGGAGCTGAAAACTTATGTTATCAAGTACAAATTTATTTCCCGAGTAAGAAAATGATGTATCTTTTAGATTAATGATTAGACTATTGCTTTGCATTGTAAAATTACCAACCCTAAAATAGCGCTCAACATCAGTGACAGATAGATGATATCTTCTATCTTAATGGAAAATTGAGTTAATGTATAATACTTTCCATGAAAACATCTGCACAGCATTGCCTTGTGAATCCTTTCAGCCCTGTCATAACTCCTGACCAGAAGCATTCCTACAAGATAGGCATAACTTCTATAGGTGTGCAAGTTTGTTCCAGGTATAAAACCTCGTATTCTCATAGCATTTATTAACCTGTTATATTCCTGGAAAATGACATGAATGTAGCGGTAAGTAAATAGAAATAGGTGTATTATCTTATCTGGAAAGTAGAGTTGTCCCATAGCATGGCCAAGCGTAGAGATGGGTGTTGTTGAAAGCAAGGCTATCATAACTAAAAGGATTGCGTTGCATTTGACGGTAATTTGGCTAGCATACAATACACCCTCTTTTGTTCCTACCAATGGCCCTATGTTAAACAATGCCTCCCCTTTATAGGTAAATGGAAGAAAAACCCAAAGAAAGATAATCATTCCATTCACTAATAGGAGTCGGTACAAAACCTTTCTTATTGAAAGTTTGCCAAGGATTATAAGAAATACTGAAACACCGAGAGCAGGTAGTAGTGCTGAAAAGTTGCTTGATACAGCTACAACAATAGAATAGAGGATAGCCACAATTATTTTAACCCTCGGGTCGAGGTTATGAACAAAGGAATGCCCTGTAGAAAACTGCTCTTCAATTATCACGGTTTACCTCACGCCTTTTTTTCCTCTGTTTTTAAAATATATTGCTACACCCATAAGGCCAAAGATATACCCAATGCCACCTAATATTTCAGTTACAGAAGGTTCTTTAGACTGTGATTCAGTCATCATTTTGACAATTGGCCTGAGTTTCCGATCTAAGGACTCCTCAATAAGCTCCTTGATCTCTTCCTTACTTAAACCAACATCTATAGGCTGGAAAGATTCGCCAGTTCTTTTTTTCTCTGAAACACCACCTGCTTCCTGGATCTCTGATTCCGGTATTCTCCATTCTGCTTTATGGCCCATGGCTGCATTGAGCACAATCCTTAGATCAGTTATTTTGGGTATCTTGAATGAAAATTCCCCTTTATTATCCGTTTTCCCTTCTAAGAGTTGCGTTCCCTCCTTATCAAAAACACGAACCTGGGCACCGGTAGCCTCTCTTCCGCCGCTAAACTTACTCTCGGTGAATACAGTGTCTCCCTCAACCCATGCAAAGATGATCACCTTGTGGGCCAAGACAGGCAGGCTGGTAAAAATTATAAGGATAGATGCGAAGAAAAGGATTAGTAAATACATGGTACTATTATGTCGCTTTTCCATAGATACCTCCCAAAAGTTCAGGTTTTACCCTATGCAAAAATGCCACACAAAATAGTGTAATAATTCCCTCGATAATCATTATAGGTAGGTGGGCCACTACGATCAGCCTGGCAACTGAAATAAATGATTGTTCCGTAAAAAGCAGTGATAATGCCACAAGGATACCTGAAAATAAAACAGAAAGAAAACCACATGCAAAGGCAGCAGTTAAAGACATAAGACTTTTTTCTCGATTTACTAATCTGCTAAAGAGATAATAACAAATTACACCTGGTAGGGCCATATTCATAGTATTGATTCCAAGGACTGTGATTCCTCCAAATTGAAAGAGGATTGCTTGTAAGGCTAAGGCCACTAAAATAGAAGGAAAACACATCCAGCCAAGCAAAAGGCCGTTTATACCATTAAGGATAAGATGGACACTGGATGGTCCAATAGGAACATGGATCAATGAGGCCACAAAAAAGGCAGAAGATAGAACCGCCACCTGCGGGATCTTTTCGTAATCCATTTTTTTTAAACCAACTGAGATCCCGGCTGCGGCCAGGACCGCACCCGTGATAAGCACGGGTGCGGATAATACTCCCTCAGAGATATGCATTTTCTTTAACCTATATAATTGACTACTGACCCGCCTGCTGGCCGGCGGGCAGGCAACGGACTACTAACATTTTCTATTTCCACTCATGGAATTTAACCCAGAGGACTGCCCCAATTTCTACGTCCTTACCCTTAATCTTCTCCTCAGATGTATTCAGGGCGGCAAATCCCCACCACCCAGCCTTGGGTGCTGCATAGGAAAAGACCCCGTTGACATCTGCCTTGATAGTCTGGGTGACCATGTAATCTGTGGGTGCTTTGGCATTTCCATCCTTGTTATAGTACTCCACTTCCACCTCACAAAAAGGTACTGGTTTGCCATCCAGCTTTACAATCCCCTGAAAAACATTTCCTGCATATAGGCCATAGGGTTTTGACAGAGGTACGATCTCGGTTTTGAGTCCGATTTCCTGGTCCCATCCCTCGTCATCACCGAAGGCGGTTACAACCGTTTTGGTATAGTGAACAATGTAACAATCCTCGGCTGGTTCCCAGTAAGGCTTGGGCTCCATGTAAAACATATACACACCTGGCCTCTTGATTTTATACGAGGTCTTCCAGGCAGTATGCCCCATGACATTGGTTTTTGTTAAGGTCTTCAAGAGATTTGCCTTTTTTCCATTCGCCACGACCCCAAAAACAGCTGGCTTAATCAGCTCCATTCCTTCGCCCTCAAAAGGGTGGGAAAAGGATAGCGTAAGATTAACAGTTCTATTGTCATTTTGCATAACCATGGAATCAGATGGTATTAGCATCCCATAATGTGCCATGGCTGATCCAGCCGAAAAAATAATAAATATACTAACTATCATTACAATAAACAATCTTTTCATTTTTCATTCCTCCTTTTAAAATTCTATTGCGAGCCTTAAAAAGGCCTCATTGAGTTTATCGTCCACTCCATTTGGATTCCCTGGTTCAACCTCAAAATTGCTTACCCTATACTCACCCATGAGGTTATTAGCAAAACTATCATTTTCAAAGAGTGCATAGGTGAATCCTATACTGTATCTATCTGTTAGATGACCATCCTGCTCTCCTGTAATATCATCATCGAACGTCTCATATCTGGCTGCAATTTCCAGGGGTTCAGCAGCCTGATAGGCAACACCTATAAACCAGGCAGATTCATTATACTCCTTATTATCGGTAAAATTTTTCTCTCTACTAAGAGCAGCAATATATTCTGCATCCAATGTAACCATCCCAATCTCATAGTGAGCACTAATGCCAGCAGTCTCGTTTCGATCACCATCTCCAGGCTCTGAATCGTAATAAGCTGATAGCATAAGAGCATCAAGAGGAGAGATTGTAATATTTCCTATATATGAATTTACATCATCTGTCTCTTCATAGGCGGGACTGTTATCCCTTGCAAACCCATATTCTGCCTCTACAAGGTGACCCATAAGCTCCTCACCCTTATAGATAGTGGCTGAGATATCAAGACCAAGTGATTCTATAGTGTACCCAATGGTTACACCTGTTTTGGCGATTTCATAGCAGTCCTGGGTGATAGGATCATTGATCAGGTGACTTTCGAACATACCAAAGGGTTGACCTCTTTTACCACCAACAAAATAGATTGGAAATTCTTCTTTCTGTATGCTAATTGTTGCCTCATCCCAGAAAACCCTATCATCATCTGTATCAAGGGCTTCACCTTTCAGAATGAAATTACCGGTTACATATTCATGAAAGGCCGCCTCAAGACCTAACTCAACAGTGCCGATATCAAGATCAGAGGTGGAATCATTAACTGTATTGTCTCCTATGTTACTGTCATCTGCATAGCTATAGTCAAGTTCAATGGCGCCTGAAAAGGAAAGCTTATTTAAGAGAGCACTGGCTCCTTCGATCTTTTCTTCCAGAGCCTTAATTTCCTGTTCAAGCTCGTAGTTGGACATTCCCTCGCTTGAGGCAGGTTGAGGAATCAAGAAGCAGAGGAAAACAAGCGCCATAAATAATATTACTTTTTTCTTAAAAAGGTTCATGTCATTATTCCTCCAGATATATTTTTATTAATAATTTAAAATAGTTGGGCTTTTACCTAAGAAACACTTTTCCAATAATAAACGATTTTTCATCACCCCCTTTCTCCAAAAAAAAGCCACGAAGATAATTTGCTCCAATCCTGTCAGAGCAAAAGACCTCCGTGGCCTTTATTACGTACTATTATTCTGTTTTTACTTTACTATGTTCTTAAAATCTGGCCTTCGATAGCCGGAATAATCTTCGATCTTTCTGATCAAATATTTCTTTTTGTCCCAGATTGTATAGCGATTCAAAAGGAGGCTGTCAAGAGAAATCTTCCAAAAATATTATTGCCACATTTGCACAGAAGAGCTGAGTTTATAATTTTCTACAAATTCCAGAAACAGCTTATGATGATGCATTAAAAGAAACAGCTTATGATGATGCATTAAACTGAGTTGCTTTTTATAAATCAGATAAAAATATCTTTGAATGGTGCAGTCCTGAATCGGCACCTCAATAAGTACCCCCTGTTTTAATTCCCTTTTGATAGCATGTATTGAAAGAATAGAGGCGCCGAGACCGGCTATGATTGCCTCTTTGACTGCTTCAGAGCTTCCCATTTCACAGACAATATTGAATCTGGAAAGACTCCTGTCAGTATTTTTTAGTAAGTATTCTTCCAGGATTTCCCTTGTCCCAGAACCAATTTCTCTGATGATAAAGGGTTCTTTTGAAACCTCATCCAATGTTACATAATCCTTTTTTAGCCATGGATGATCCATGGGTACGGCTAAAACTATCTCATCCTTCCATAAAGGTTTAACATTTAATCTTTTATTTAAGGTATTTTTACCAATAAAGCCGATTTCTGCCTGATTATTCAGGATCATTCCAAGGCTCTCTTCACTGTCATTGGCTTGAATATAAGCCCGGATATCGGGAAAAAGCTTTTTGAACTCATTCAAAAGTTGAGGCAGGATATATGTTGCAGGTATGGTACTTGCGCTGATAAAGATATTTCCTGATTCGTTTTCCTTTATCCTTAAAATCTTTTCTTTTGCCTCATCTCTTAGTTTTAAAATTCTTCTGGAATAATCGTAGAGGATCTTACCCTCAGGCGTTAAGGATATCCCCATATTTTCCCTGTTGACAATCACGGCATTGATCGCCTCCTCTAAGTTTTTAATGTGCTTGGTAAGGGATGGCTGGGTTAGAAACACCCGTTTAGCAGCACGGCTGAAGCTTCCCTCCTTAACCAGATAGATCAGGGATTCCATCTGTTGAATGGTAATATTCCTAAATTGATCATAACTCATAATAAAACCCGCTTAATATAGTGACCTGTCGGGAATAATTACCATAAATTTCTGTTATAATCAACAAAGCATTATAACTATTATGAATTTGACATATTCAAAGAATTTAAAAACAATAGTCCTGAACGAAAAGAATAGAGTTTGGCAGAAAGACTTCCTGCCAGAAAGAGCTTGTCTATGTATCAATTTTTCGGCTTTACCCCATTACAAAAAAGGCTCAGCCATCTATGGCAGGGTAAAAAAATCAGTAAGGTTGGGCATTATTTAAGTCCTTGTCCACACTTTCTAACGGGGAATACCTGACGCACGACAAGTAATTCTACCCGGGTTCGGTAGGCACAGGTCAGGCCGAAAAATTAATTTCCTTCCATTTATAATTTTCATAATTTTCCAATTATTTTTCAGACTGGCTTATATGCCATTGAATTTGGCTCCGCTCCACAATTGGAGTAATGGAATATTGGAGGAATGGAGTTCTGGATTGATAGGGGAAAATAATTTTGCTGCTCTTACTACCCACTGCTCCAGTACTCCAACACTCCATCAATCCATGTGGGGGACATAAAATCAAAGACGCAAAAAGACCTATGTTTTTCCCGCCTCTGGCGGGATATAATTTCCAAGACGTTTAAGATAAAGTCTGGGGGCAGAGGTGCTGGGCGCGCCCGTGAAAAACAGGTATTTGCAAAACCAATAGATATAGGAAAGGAGGAATAACTATGAGAGTCAAATTGAAGGTGGCTTTACTTATTAGCATTTTTGCTTTTTTGGTGGCTGGAAATCCCCTCGTTATTGCAGGGGATTTAGACCCATTTCTAAGTGTAAAGGGAACACTCAGGATCGCTGGAGGCACAGCCCACATTCCAGTAATGAAAGAGGCGGCAAAGAGGATTATGCGCATGAACCGCAATATCAAGATCACTATTGCCGGAGGTGGATCTGGCGTGGGAATCAAGCAAGTTGGAGAAGGCCTGGTAGATATAGGAGATTCAGGAAGAAAGGCAACGGAGAATGAAATAAAGAGGTATGGGCTGAAGATGTTCAAATTCGCCATAGATGGAATCGCCGTTGTTGTTAATCCA
>JAFDHR010000566.1 GCA_019308645.1 Deltaproteobacteria bacterium | reverse complement strand
TGCCTGCGCCCTCTTTTAAACAATGATAATACATAATGACTGTATAAAGGCTATGGCAAAGATGGGGGCTGATAGCATTGATGCTATAGTCTGCGACCCGCCCTATGGACTTGAATTCATGGGGAAGGAGTGGGATAAGCTAGGAACTGGAAGGAAAAATAATCCTTTTGACCCTAAGGGGAACCATTTCCTTGCCATTAACGCCAAGCCATGAACGAAAGAAAATGCCAAAATGCAAAATTTGTGGAAAGTGGAAATATAATGCACATAAAAAAAGTCAATGTTCTTGTGAAAACCCAGACTTTGAAATAGATACATGGACGTTTCCAGGTAAAATGCAACTCTGGCATACCCAGTGGCTCACAGAAGCCTACCGAGTGCTGAAGCCTGGCGGGTCTATGTTGGTTATGGGTGGCACAAGGACATTCCACAGGCTCATGGTAGAAGGCACAGGACTTAACAAAGATGTTAGAAAAACGGGGTATCAAAACAGACAAGTATAATGGTTGGAAAGTAGGCGGGATAAAACCGGCTTTCGAGCCGATAGTATGGGCTGTCAAGCCTCCAGAAGGTAGCTATACTGATAATATCCTCAAGTGGGGCGTGGGTGGTGTTAATGTTGATGAGTGCAGGGTTGAACATTCTGGAGATAAATTGGGCGGTGGCAGCCAAAAGAGAAATACATTTGCTGGAAAGGATGGATGGGATAGGCCCTGGAGGCACGATGAAAAAGCCGTCAAGGATGCTTGCGATAGATGTAATGAACAGGTAGAGATAGCAGAATCCAAAGGTCGCTTCCCTGCCAACGTTATCCTTGATGAGGAGGTTGGTAGGCTTCTGGATGAGCAAGTTCCAGCAACTTCTAAGGGGTATGCAAGAGCTACAAACGGGAAAGCTAAGGGTAATAAGGGTAGTTTATTTAAACAGGGTGGTATTAATGCCAATAGGTATGACATGGGAGGCTTAGGTGCTTCCCGCTTTTTCTACTGTGCAAAAGCCTCTAAATCTGAGCGTAATGCAGGACTAGAGGGGATGGAAGAGAAGGTTGGTGGTGGAATGGCGGGAACGGCTGATTTAACTCTTAAAACTGGCTCTGGTAATATTCGGAATAATATGATGAAAAATAACCACCCAACAGTAAAGCCTGTAGCCTTATTCAAATACCTCATCAAGCTAGTAACTCACAAGTGGCAAACAGTCCTTGATCCCTTCATGGGAAGCGGGACAACTGGCTGTGCTTGTGCTGAGGTTGAGCGTGAGTTTATAGGCATCGAAAAGGAAGATGAGTATATAGAGATTATATGGTTTAGTAAGATATGAGTATGAGATATCAGGACAATGACACAAACAAATAAGCCCGTTACCGGTATTCAACTTGCTCTATCCAGAGCGATCCCTGATGTCTCAGCCGGAACGGGCTTTATATATTAAAATGAAAGTTAAAAAGATTTGTGAACAATGTAAAAAAGAATATATTGCTGATGTCCGTCCAAATAGGATTCCAAAATATTGCTCACAGAAATGTATGGGAAAGGCTTTTGAGAAAAACATAAAGCCTATAAAGCATGAATGTCCTAATTGTAATAAAATATTTTATACGCCATCTTGGAAAATACGTAAATTTTGCACTTATAAATGTAGTGTAGAGTTTAAGACATTAATTAGATATGCAATTTGTAGTTATTGTAAAGAAGCATTTTTTGTTCCTGCTTTTACAACAGATCAAGTAGGTCTATATTGTAGCCACAAGTGTTTTGAAAAAGCAAGAACTTTATCAGCTATGGTTGAGGTGAGATGTGAAGTTTGCGGTAAGTTATTTAAAAGAAAAAAAGGTGACATTAGAAAACGAAAGGTAGTTTTTTGTAGTAGAGCTTGCTCTATTCAATGGAACATGTTTTTTAAAGGTAGGGAAGTAAAGGAATTGACGGCATTTGATAGAAAGCTAATGGATTGTTATATATTGGCTTATAAAATCAGGAAAAACATAGAAGGAGAAAATTATGAATACAACGGATGATGAATTATTAGAAATTTGCAAGGAAAAATTACAAGAAATACTTGAGTCTCCACGAGAGAAAAAAGCAGAATTAATGCGAGTAGACGGAAAGTTGATTATTAACTTTTTAAATTATTTTAAAACCATGAGGCAGGCAGAAAGCGGAAAGGACCAGGCTATTGCTGTTATTGCTAAATTAATATGTTCTTCAAAAGACGATATGGTAGAATTTTTTAAAAATAATCTTCCAGGAATTATTATACACCCAAAGCAACTAAAACAATGAAAGAACGTGATTCTAAAATGAAATGGTTTCCATTCTGGAC
>JAFDHR010000160.1 GCA_019308645.1 Deltaproteobacteria bacterium | reverse complement strand
AAGATATTTGTAAAGCCTCGTTTCGGAATTCTTCTCTGCAGAGGCATTTGTCCACCTTCAAACCCTAAATGGACCCCTCCGCCAGAACGTGAGTTTTGTCCTTTTGTTCCTTTACCTGCGGTTTCTCCACTTCCTGTGCCTTTTCCTCTCCCGATTCTTTTTCTCTTTTTCCGAGAACCTTTTGGCAATGTCAATTCATTCAACTTCATATAAACTCCTGCAAAACTATCCGCGTTCAAGTCAATATTTCTTCTGCAGTCTTCCCCCTTGATCTCGCTATCTCCTCTGGAGTTCTCAAAGACATCAGTCCATTAAGGGTGGCTTTGACCAAATTATGGGGATTATGTGAACGTAAGCATTTGCTCACAATGTTCCTCACACCAGCCACCTCTAAAACTGCCCTGACAGCTCCTCCAGCTATAATACCAGTTCCAGGGCGAGCTGGCTTAAGCAGAACAGAACTCGCGCCGCAGACACCGACTACCTCATATGAAATAGAATCTTTGAGAAATGAAACTGGCCTCATATCCTTCTTGGCCTTTTCCCCTCCTTTTCTTATTGCCTCTGGTACTTCATTTGCCTTTCCAAGTCCAGCGCCTACCATACCTTTCCCATCGCCAACAACTACTATAGCACTGAAGGAAAACCTGCGGCCACCTTTTACAACTTTTGCCACTCTATTAATATACACAACCTTCTCGATTAATTGGGCATCTTCATCTTCTGTAATCAATTAGTTCTCCTTTTACTTTGAAAATGGAAATTAGAAATTTCAAACTTGACACTTCTTCCTGCTTCCTTTTCATGTAACTAAAATTTCAAACCATTCTCTCTTGCCGCATCAGCAAGCGCTTTCACGCGCCCATGAAAGAGAAAGCCATTCCTGTCAAAAACAACCTCTGTAATACCCTTTTTTACCCCCATCTTTCCAATAGCCTCGCCGACTAATATCGCACCTTTTATATTACCGCTAACAACTTTGGCGTTCGACTTAAGATCCTTAGATATTGTTGAAGTTGTTACGAGAGTCCTCCCTGTAGTGTCGTCGATGATTTGGGCATATATATGCCTCGCTGATTTAAAAACAGTCAAACGTGGTCTTTCAGGTTTGCCTTGTATTTTCTTTCTTACCCTCTTCTTTCTTTTCAAACGAGCCAATCTATTTTCTTTAATAGAAATCATAATGAATACATAAATTAAAAAAATAATTTTAGGCTTTTGCCCCTGTTTTTCCTGCCTTACGTCTCACCTTTTCTTCTAAATATTTAACACCTTTTCCTTTATACGGCTCTGGGACTCTAAAACTTCTAATCTCGGCTGCGGTAATGCCTAAAAGTTCCTTGTCTATCCCGCTCAAAATCACCTTATTTTTTTGATCAAGCTGCACTTCTATACCGCGTGGAATATCATATTTAATAGGATTTGAATAACCCAGGTTAAATACCAATTGATTTCCTGAAAGTTCAACCCTATAGCCTACACCAATTATCTCAAGGGTCTTTTTAAATCCCTCGCTCACGCCTAAAACCATATTGGCTATCAACGAGCGGAAAAGGCCTGAAAGTGCTTTAGATTCTTTCGAGTTATCAGAAATTGACACTGCTATCTGCGAATTATCTATATGTAATTCTACTTTAGGATGAATAAGGCGGCTTAATTCCCCTTTTGGGCCTTTAGCGGACAACATTCTTTTATCAAATGTAATCTCTACCTCTTTCGGTACAATAATCGGCTTTTTACCTATTCTTGACATGATCTATATTCTATCAATGTATGAAAAATTCCTTTGGGACACAGGTTTGCACTGCTTATTTCCGAATTCCGGGTTCCGTCATTCGGAACTCGGAAGCAAGATTTTAAATATATAGCTTTCTACGAATACCCGCTCGCCTCGCCTTGCGGACTCGCATGGCGGGCAGGTCTGCGAGAATCAGCGGCCTAATTACCAAACAGAGCAAATTATCTCTCCCCCTACCCCCATTTTTCTCGCTTCCCTATCAGTCAGCACGCCTTTAGAGCTTGAAACAATATTAATACCAAGCCCATTCAATACTCTGGGTATCTTCTTATGCCTTGAATACACCCTACAGCTTGGCTTACTTATTCTCTTAAGATCTTTAATGACAGAACTTTTATCCTCATTATATTTTAGATAAATCACTATAATGCCTTGCTTGCTGTCTTTAATTATCTTGTAATTCCTTATATACCCTTCAAATTTTAATATCTTAGCGATATTGATTTTAATCTTGGAGGAGGGAACCTCCACTTTATCATATGAGACCATGATCGCATTTTTTATCCTTACGATCAAATCCGCAATGGGGTCAGTCATGGTCATTATACATCTCCGTTTTTACTTACCTACCAACTTGATTTAGTGACACCTGGTATATCACCTCTTAAGGCCAAATTTCTAAAACAAATCCTACAAATCCCAAATTTCCTTAAAAAGGCCCTACTTCTGCCACAAATAGGGCATCTATTATACGTACGAGTGGAAAATTTTTGATTTCTCTTTGCCTTTACAATCAAAGATTTTCTTGCCAAAGTAAAACCCCCTTCTCATATCCGAAATAACAATCCCATTTTCTCAAGCAAAAAGCGACCTTCAGCATCAGTATTGCTATTAGTAACAATAGTAATATTAAGGCCCTTGACCTTGTCAATCTTATCATAATTGATCTCTGGAAAAATAATCTGCTCTTTAATGCCTAATGAATAATTACCGCGACCATCAAAGGCCTTATCTGATAAACCCCGAAAATCTCTCACCCTGGGAAGGGCGACATTAAAAAGCTTATCTAAAAAATAATACATCCTCTCACTTCTTAATGTGACCATACATCCTATAGGCATTCCTTCCCTCAGCTTAAAGCTCGCAATGGACCTCTTGGCTCTTGTAATAACAGGTTTTTGTGCACTAATGAGGGCTAATTCCTCTACCGCTGAATCCAGGACTTTAATATTATGTATCGCCTCACCAAGGCCCATGTTGAGAACCACCTTTTCAAGTTTCGGCACCTCCATTACGTTTCGATAACCAAACTCCTTGATCATAACCGGCACAATCTCTTTAAGATATTTTTCTTTTAATCGAGACATAAGTTTTGATTAACCTATTGTTATTTATCTAATATCTCCCCACACTTTTTGCAAAATCTTACCTTACTACCATCCTCGAGCACCTTTTTCCCAATCCTTGTTATCTCAGCGCACTTTCCACAGACAAGCATAAGATTCGATATATTAATAGGGGCCTCTTTTTCGACAATCCCACCCTTGGCATTTTTCCCTCCAGGCCTGGTATGCCTCTTTACCATATTTAGTTTTTCTACTATAATCCCTTCCTTCTCGGGAATAACTTTCAACACTGCGCCAATCTTTCCTTTTTCCTTGCCGGCTATTACCATTACCTTATCATTTTTTCTTATGTAAAACTTCTTCTTAGACATAATAGGTGCTCTTGTGGTTAAAGTACCTCAGGGGCAAGGGATATAATTTTCATAAATCTTTTCAACCTCAGCTCCCTGGCTACAGGACCGAAAATTCGTGTTCCAATTGGCTCACTTTGTTGACTGATTAATACAGCTGAGTTATCATCAAATTTGATATACGAGCCATCATCCCGCCTAATCTCTTTCGCTGTTCTTACTATAACTGCTCTTAAAACATCACCTTTTTTTACCTTGCTATTAGGCAAAGATTCTCTAACAGATACTACGATGACATCTCCCACCCTTGCGTATCTTCTCCTTGTGCCGCCAAGAACCTTTATGCAATAAAGTTTCTTGGCACCTGAATTATCAGCAACATTTAATATTGTCTCGGCCTGTATCATAGTAGTTCCTAAGTGAACGAAAGCCTAAAATTTAGGCTAAATAAATGAACTTCTCAACACCTTTAGCCTTTTTTAGGCATTTTAAAAAAAGTTAACTTATAACTTTTAGAACTCTCCATCTTTTCATCTTACTTATCGGGCGACTTTCAATGATTCTTACTTTATCACCTATCTGACATATATTATGTGAATCGTGCACCAGGTATTTTGCCCGGTACTTAATATACTTTTGATATTTTTTATGCTTGGCCAATCGTTCGACTAAGACCTTCACACTCTTATCCATCGTGTTACTTAACACAACACCTGTCATCTCTTTTCTTTTGCTACGTATCTCCATATCATGACCCAGCATTATCTTTCCTGTTATCTTTCTGATTCAATGCAGTTTTAATCCTGGCGATGTCCTTTTTTGTCTTTCTTATAGCAGTATGGTTACTTAACTGGCCAGTGGCCATTTGGAATCGAAGGTTAAATAATTCCATTGCCAACTCCTTTTCGCGTTGTATTAATTCTTGGGTAGTCAATTCCCGTAATTCCCCTGCTTTCAATGCGTTATTCACTCCTACTTAAGAATTTAGTGGCAAATGGCAATTTATGACCAGCCAATCGAAACGCCTCTTTAGCTACCTCTTTATCAACACCTTCAATTTCATATAAAATCTTACCGGGTTTAATTACTGCTACCCACCCTTCAAAATTACCCTTGCCTTTCCCCATTCTTGTTTCAGTAGGCTTTTTAGTCATTGGCTTGTCGGGGAAAACCTTTATCCATATTTTGCCACCCTTCTTCACGGCTCTTGTGATAGCTATCCTTGCTGCCTCTATCTGTCTGGCCGACATAAAGCCGCACTCCTTTGCCTGCAGGCCAAAATAACCAAACTCAAGATCTGAGCCTCTATAGGCCTTCCTTCTCATTCGTCCCTTTTGAATGTTTCTATGTTTAACCTTTTTTGGGCTTAACATAACGCGACCTTTCTATTCCTCCTTATTCGGCCAAATTTCGCCTTTAAAGATGGCCACCTTTACTCCTATCACCCCATAGGTTGTAAATGCTTCAGTAAATCCATAATCTATGTCTGCCCTGAGGGTATGCAATGGTACCCTGCCCTCCCTATACCATTCTCTCCTTGCCATCTCTGCTCCACCGAGCCTACCGCTACAGGAAATCTTTATACCTTTAGCACCAAATCTCATAGCCAAATTAACGCTCTTCTTCATTGCCCTGCGAAATGCCACCCGACGAACTAATTGTATAGCTGTATTCTCTGCAACTAGTTGAGCTTCCAATTCCGGCCTTCTTACCTCTTTGATATCAATAAAAAATTCCCTTTTTATTTTTTTCTCTATTTCCTTTTTTAAATTTTCTATCTCTGCCCCTCTCTTACCAATTATAATCCCAGGTCTCGATGTATAAATCCTAAGCCTTATCTTGTTAGCAGCTCTCTCGATCTCTATCTTAGATACACCAGCCTGATAAAGCCGCTTTTTTAAAAATCTCCGAATTTCCTCGTCTTCTATAACGAATGAGGCAAACTCAGAACCAGCAAACCACCTGCTATTCCATGTCCTATTAATGCCCAGCCTTAATCCTACTGGATGTACCTTTTGACCCACTGAATTCTCCTTCTAATCTGTCAAGTTAAATGCCTAAAGTTCCAAGTGCCTAAAATGCCTAAAGTTCAAGGAACAAAATAGCCGTCATCAGATAATTTGACCGGTTTTTATTGGTTTAAAAATAGAATTCTCTATTATACTATCCAACTAAAAGTTTTAATCGATAACTTTAGGCACTTTTTATAGGCTTATCTCTCATCGAGAATAATCGTCAAGTGACTGGTCCTTTTTCTTATCCTCGTTGCCCTACCCATAGCCCTTGGTCTAAATCGTTTTAACATTGGCCCCTCATCAGCAAATATATGCTTTATAAACAAGCTGTCCACATCTGTATCAGGACGTTGGCTCGCATTAGCAATAGCAGAATTGACTAACTTACGTAAAATAGGGGCCC
>JAFDHR010000159.1 GCA_019308645.1 Deltaproteobacteria bacterium | reverse complement strand
TACCATCCGCTTTCTGACCGGCGCTTCGCGCCGGCCATCAAGCGGCTGCAGCGGACGGTCTTCCACGCGAGCAAGCTCGCGTGTCCGGCCGCCGCTGATCCGCAGCACCGTTAGCCCACTATAAAAATACCATGGATAAAAAAAGTGAAACTAAAAAATATCCTTCATCAATCCGCAACTGGCCTGAAGATGATCGACCGAGGGAGAAGTTACTGAAACACGGCGAGCAAGTTTTAAGCAATGCTGAATTGCTGGCTATTTTAATAAGAACAGGAACGAGTGGTAAAAGTGCTATTGATATCGGACGGGAGTTGCTGAATAAATTCAAATCGTTGCGGGCAATGAGCGGGATTGATGTTTCGGAGTTTAAAGAAATCAATGGATTGAAGGATGCTAAAATTGCCCAATTAAAAGCAGCGATTGAATTGGGACGGCGGATGATGAGCGAGGAAAAGGCGTTTCATGGTGCGGTAAAATCATCTGCGGATGTGGTGGATTTTCTGATGCCCCTGATGCGGGATTTAAAGAAAGAACTGTTTAAAATATTGTTGCTTGATAAAGGTAATCATGTATCTGAAGTGATTGATATTGATGTGGGAACCGTGGATAGGGTAAATCCGTCGGTGCGGGATATTTTAATGACGGCACTGAAGTATCAAGCCCCTTCTCTGATTGTGGCGCATAACCACCCATCGGGGAATATCGAGCCGAGCGAGGCCGACAAAAGATTAACCCAAGATTTGGTGAAAGCGGCCCTGGCAATGGAACTGCGGATTTTTGATCATGTCATCATCGGAGAAAATTCGTATTTTAGTTTTGCCGAGGAAGGCTTGATTGAAGAATATGAAATTGAAGCGACAAAATAGAAGTTGAGGGATTTTTATGGCAAAGTTAAACGAACGAGACAAAGAACGCATTATGGAACTGCTGGCAAAAGGCGAAGACCTGCCTTTGGATTACAAGCATATCCTGTTTCCGCCGGAAAAAAAGGAATATGAACTGGTATATGCGGGCAAGGAGCGGGAAGAAGACATTTTGGCCGATACCATGGCCGTGCCGTTGCAGCCGATTAAAACCTTTGGCACAAACGGCAACGGCTGGACCAATAAACTGATTTTCGGCGACAACTTGCAGGTGATGAAATCCCTGTTGGACGACCCTGAAGTAAAAGGACAGGTGAAACTGATTTACATTGATCCACCGTTTGGAACAGGTGACGAGTATTCAGTAAAAAATGGTCAGGCAGCATACACCGCAAAGAAAAAAGGTGCAGAATTCATTGAGTTCTTAAGAAAGCGATTAATTTTCTTAAGGGAAATTCTTTCAAGAGATGGTGCAATCTATTGTAGAATTGACTATCATTTTGGACATTATTTAAAATGTATAATGGATGAGATTTTTTGTCAAAACAATTTTAGAAATGAAATTATTGTAAATAGAGGTAGAAATGTAGCGGGTGCGAAAGGTGGAAAGTTGGAAGTTGATAATGACTTCATACTCTGGTATTCAAGAACCAACAATTTTTTATTTAAAGATAATGATGTAAAAATTCAAAGACCAATTTCTGAAATTAAATGGACTTCTTTTTTAATGGCTGGAGATCGGTTCCCAAGAGAACGAGTTTTTATTAGAAAAACTTTATTGCCTCCAGATGGCCAGCACTTTTCATTAGTGCAGGATAAAGTTGATAAATTACTAAACGATTTCTATTTGCGATTAAGATGTAAAAATTGTGGGACAAGATATTACAAATGTAAATCTCAAGAAGAACTATACAAAATGATGAAAAGAAAAAAACATATATTCAAGTTTTATGATATTAAATCTGATACAAGATTTTTTGCGACGAACAATTTAACAAATTGCATTGAATGTGGTGCAGATGATTTTGCTGTTGATTATTTAGGTTCGGATGAAAAAAAGATTAGCAATATTTGGTTAGACATAGAATCTTATTCAAGAAGCACAAAATACCCTACAGAAAATTCAGAGGAACTTTTAGAAAGGATAATAAAAGCATCATCAAATGATAATGATATTATTGTTGATATATTCGCAGGTTCCGGCACCACATTAGCCGTTGCCGAAAAATTAGGCCGCCGCTGGATCGGGATCGACTGCGGTAAACTGGCAATCTACACCATGCAAAAACGTTTGCTGAATCTGAAAAGTGAAATCGGCAATCAAGGCAAACCATTAAAACCTAAACCATTCACCCTGTATCATGCGGGCTTGTATGATTTTACCAGGTTGAAAAAACTTCCATGGCCGGAGTGGCGCAAGTTTGCCCTGCTGCTCTTCAATTGCCGGGATGACAAACACAAAGTTTCAGGTGTTGAATTGGACGGCTACAAAGGCCGTTCAGATGTGCTGGTGTTTGACTATCAAAAAGAGGGCGGGGTGGTGCTGGATTATGGTTTTATCGACGACCTGCATTCCATGATCGGTTCCAAACTCGGCAGTCAGTTTTTTATTATCGCCCCTGCCGCCAGCGTGACTTTTCTGGAAGATTATATCGATAAAGGTTCGGTGCGCTATTACATTCTGCGGATTCCCTACTCAATCATTAACGAACTGCACAACAAGGATTTTGAAGCCATCAAGCAACCCATCGACGAAAGTCAGGTTAATGATACGGTTGACGCCGTGGGGTTTGATTTTATCCGCCAGCCCAAAGTGGAATGTTCCTATTCGATTGAGAAGCCCAAAAATCAATTGCTTGAGTATGCGGTGATCAAAATCAAAACGTTCAAAAGCGAAGCGATGCTCAAAGGTGCCAGCCAGTTAGAAAACCGGGAATCGCTTTCCATGATCATGGTAGATTTTGATTATGATGGTGTAATATTCAACCTGGACAAAACCTTTTACGCCAGCGAGATTGAGAAAAACGGCTGGAAGGTCTTTCTGCCTTTGGAAAATATTAAAAAGCAGATCATGATTATTTATCTGGACATATACGGGAATGAATATCGGGAAATAAAGACGCTGCGGGATTTTGGGGGTGCAAAACAGGAAAAGTGGGGAGGCAAGTAATATGCTGGAACATCAACGCTTTCTCAACCAGGATCTTGTGCTGAAAGTCAGCAAAAGCGTCAATCCCGCTGTATTTGATATCAACAAATACGAAGGCTTTCTGGATGCCCTGTGCGGTGAACGGGAGTATCAGAAAACAGCGATTCGCAATACTCTTGCTTACCTTTTAAGCGGAAATTACAAGAATATCACTGACCTTGCCGAAGAAAATTATCACAGCAATGAAACGCTGCAAACGTTTTACGGCACATTCGAGCAGTTCAAAAAATACATTCAATTCCCCGATAAATTATCCTGTTCGCTGGATCTGGCAACCGGGACAGGCAAGAGTTATGTCATTTACGGCGTTGCAAGGATTATGCTGGCAGAAGGCGCTGTGGATCATGTTTTAGTGGTCTGCCCATCCACAACCATTGAAGACGGCTTGATGGAAAAATTCAAAATGCTTTCCGGTGATGATATTTTGCGGGCACTTTTGCCTGACGATGCAGTTGTAAAAAATCCCCATATCATTAACGCTACCGAGAGTATCACAACGGGAACGATCTGTGTTGAAAATTGCCATGCGCTCTATGAGCATGTCAAATCTTCAATTCGAGAGAGTTTGGCGGGAAAAGGCGATAGAACGCTGGTCATCAACGATGAAACGCATCACGTTTTCAACCAGACAGGAAAATCGTTCAAGAAGTGGAAAGACTTTTTGATTGATGAAGATTTTTGCTTCAATTACGTCGTCGGTCTTTCCGGAACCTGCTATATCGGTGATGATTATTTTACCGATGTCATTAGCCGCTATTCTTTGCGGGAAGCCATTGAGCAGGGCTTTGTGAAAACTATCGATTATGTTGCAGAAGATTCATCCAATACACAGGATGAAAAACTGCAAAAAATCTATGATAACCATATCGAAAATAAGAATACGAAATATCGTCTGGTCAGGCCGTTAACCATTTTAATAACCAAAGATATCAGAGCATGCAATAAACTGACCGATGATCTTATTCGATTCTTGGCGGAAACAGAAGGCATTTCGGAAGAAGACGCCGCTAAAAAAGTCTTGGAAGTCACTTCGTCGCCAAAGCATAAAGAGAATGTCAGGAAACTGAAAGACGTTGATCGGAAAGACAGTCCAGTTGAATGGATCACATCGGTTAGTATGTTGACTGAAGGTTGGGATGTAAAAAATGTCTTCCAGATTGTTCCCCATGAAGAAAGAGCCTTTGACAGCAAACTGCTCATTGCCCAGGTGCTTGGCAGAGGTTTGCGCATTCCTGAAGTTTATTTGGGACAGAAACCGGTGGTCACTGTTTTTAATCACGACCGATGGTCGGGCAGAATCAAGCATCTTGTTGATGAAGTATTGGAGATCGAAAAACGGGTTTATTCCTATCCTGTTGAAAAAGACCCAGACTATCATTTTACCTTACATAACATAGACTATGAAAAATTCGCCGAAACAGAAGAATACAAGCAGGAAAAGGAGTATGAATTTACCAAAGGATTTATCACATTAATAAGACAGTCGCCGGCACTGGAGAGAGAAACGGAATATGTAAGAGCGACAACAGGTGAAAGTCGAAGGAAGAAGACTTTAGTCAAGTATAAGATGTTTTCAATCGAGGAGATCGCCGAGCAACTGCACAACCGGTTTAAATCCATTGACATGGAAACAGCAGAAACGGGAAATCCGACCAACTATGCAGAAAAATATAATCTGGATTGGTTAAAAAACCTTATCCGCAATTCACTGGTTCGTATTGGTGAAAGTGGAAACCAGATCAGTGATGAAAACAGGCAGAAAATATATCAGGCATTTGGCGTCATTCACCGAGCCGCTGCTAAAGCAGTTCGGTACAGGATGTCGCCCAAAGCCTTGATTGAAGTAAATACGAAAGAAAGAAATAGAAATAGTGTCGGCTATGCTGCCATTAAACGAGGTGATGCAACCATATTTTTTGATGAATTGACCTATAATTTAAGCGATGAGGAGAGCCTGACCTTTATCAAAGACCTTGAGGAAGATGAAAGTCGGCCTGTCTCGGCAATGGAAAAAATTGAGAATAAATATATTTTCAAAACCCCCTTGAATTTGGTCATTTCTGATCACAAACCGGAACGCCTTTTTATTAGAAGGCTTATTGCTCAGGAAAATTCCAAAGTCATTGATTCATGGCTAAAGTCAACTGATCAAGATTTTTATCCCATTGAGTATTCGTGGAAAAAAGGTGAGCACCCCAAACGTGGAGGATTCAATCCTGATTTCTTTATTAAAATTGGTGATAATATTTTAGTGACAGAAATAAAGGGCGACGAAGAAATCAGAGAGCCATCGGATGAAAATAAAGCAAAATACAAAGCAGCTAAAAACCATTTTAAAACTCTAAACGAGCAGCAAAAAAAATTGAAATATTATTTTAATTTTTTAACACCAGAAGATTATGACTACTATTTCGATCATTTGAGAAATGGAAATTTTAATTTCAATTCTAAGCTTGATGCGGAGTTGGAGAAAAACGGGTCTTAAAAATGGGCTAACAACCGCATCAACTCGGACTGGCAATTCCGCTGCGCTTCATTACCAGCTGGTTATGCAGGGCATCAGCAAAACCCAGAATTGGAAGATAATATGATTCCTTTCCCAAATGTTATAGCAGGCATATTGATTGGGATCACAAACGACGCATGGATAGCGCGACTTATTCTTCCATTTGGATGGGGTGTTGCCTACTGCATTTATACATCAATTACTAGACGAGATAGACGAGATGAGTTTGTTGCGCATGTGAAAGCCTCGGTAGGAGAGCTAAGTGGGGGATATCTCATCTG
>JAFDHR010000158.1 GCA_019308645.1 Deltaproteobacteria bacterium | reverse complement strand
ATCCTCCTGAAACAGGCTCGTATTGAAGCTGGCTTCACCCAGGAACAAGTGGCTAAGAAATTGCGTACTAAGAAATCTGCCATCTCCCGGATTGAAAACCATGCAGAAGACATCCGCCTCTCTACATTGGTAAATTATGCTCAAGCCGTAGGTAAACACCTCCAACTCGAAGTTGCCTAAGAGCAGCGAGCAAGGGCATTGAGATGGACTGGGAAAAGCCGGCGACTTTTTTTCTTTTGCACAGGCCGTCTAAATAGCAATCTTTTTGTGTAGTTTTCAAGGTTATCGTATGCTTTTCCCAGCCACTCATAGGTAAGACGGGAGATTGGTTCTGAGGCAATTTACTGTATTGTATTCCTGGGACACAATACTAATTTTTAAATACCAAAATAGGTATAAATAGAAATTAGGCAATCAACTGACACGTCTGGACATTTTATATATCAATAACTTGATAGTATAGGAATTTCCTTTTTTAAACAGGATAGACGGGATGTTCTGGATATAAAGAATATAAAAAAATCTTGTTAATCTTGTTAATCATGTCAAAAAAGTTCCGCCGAAGGCGGCTAAGTTCAGCCTTCTAAGTAACTGCTATGAGAAACCAATTTTGCAGTTTATTTTGGAAATAAAACAGGGCTTAGAACGAAGAGCGGGAAAGCGGCTCAATTCGGGCATTATCTCCATAGAAAAGATCCATGTTTTTATGCTTGATTTTATTATAAGCGTGAATTACAATGTACATTAACATAAATTAATGTACATGATTTTTTTATGTTTTGTATTTAAATTTGGAGGGAATTATGATCATAGTTTCAGCAACAAAACTAAGAAATAATCTGTTTGATTACCTTGATAAAGTTGCAGAAGGAGAGACGGTTGTAATTCAGCGTAATAATCACGAAGTTGCACGCTTGCTTCCTTTACAGAAACCTAACTGGCGCAATAATATGAGCATAAGGCCTAAAATACTCGTATCTCCAGATGAATTAATTAAACCCATCAAAGATATTTGGAAGGATTACGTTTGAAAAAAGATTCTTATTTATTCGATACACATGCCCTTATTTTTTGGAGCAACAAAGAATCAGTATCAGATGATTATATTATTTTCTTTGATAAGCAGGAACAAAAAGGCAATATTTTTGTGTCCTCCATCTCATTTTGGGAAATCGCTTTACTGGCTAAAAAAGGTAAAATTGAAATAAGAGATATTCATGCCTGGAAAAATGAAATACTCAACAATACCAATATTGGATTGATTGATCCAACAGCATCAGAAATGATTGATTCAACTCTCTTACCTGATCACCATAAAGATCCTTTTGATCGCTTATTGATTGCCCAGGCATATCGTCATCAATTGTTGTTGGTGACAAAAGATATTTATATTCAAAAATACTCAATACAAACTTTTTGGATATAGAAATTTGAGATAACAAGTCATTTGTCGTGAATAAGGGGACGGGCATTAATAAATGTACAATTAACCTGACATAGCTAATAGTATTTTGGTAATCATTTGCTCATGCCAGGATTAGCTCGTTTAGACTCCCGCCCGCCTCGCCCGAGCGAGCTCAGGCTCGCGATGGCGGGCAGGCACCCGGCGTTCTGCACCACATTATCATCCGAGGAATAGAGCGCAGAAAAATATTCAGGGACGATAAAGACCGCGATAACCTGTTAGAGCGCCTAAGCAATCTCCTCCCAGCCACAAACACGGCCTGTTATGCCTGGGCATTTCTTGACAAAACCATTATAAACTTTAAAGGTAACTTAGTTATTTATTTATGCCCGCCCCCATAGAATCACGGCAGCATTTAGAGAAGGGAATTTCCCGGACATTCGTACTGGTTGAGGACAGCAACCCGACTGATATTCTGGGATTTTTCACGCTGGCCTATTTCGTTTTCTTATCGGTTTTGGAATATTGAATTATAGAGACATAAAACATTAAGCCTTTTAGGGGTATAACATTTTTACGTTATAAAAGGAAAGATTTGAAGACCAGATGATATTGTGCTATATTGCCTATTCCGTGATAATTGGAGGAATCTGTTATGGTAAGAATCACTGTGGAAATAGAGGACTCAAAAGCCACACTCCTTAAACAAAAAGCAGATAAGTTCGGTCTGTTGCCTGATCAGTTCGTTACAGCAACTATTGAAGATCTCATTGCTCAGCCGGACCCAGACTTTGAAGCAGCAATGCATCGAGTATTGTCTAAGAATAAAGAACTTTATGATCGTCTTGCGTAATGCGCTATCTTTCTCTCCTGGAAGTTCTTGAGCTTCATGAAATGATCATCTCTTTTTCAGGCGGTTCATATGGTATCCGAGATATTAAAACACTTAAATCTGCAATCAATCAGCCTCGGATTACGTTCGACCAAATCGATCTCTACCCGGACATTATTTCAAAAGCATCAGCCCTCTGTTTTTCCCTTGTCATGAATCATCCCTTTACTGATGGCAATAAGAGGGTTGGTCATGCAGCCATGGAAATTTTCCAGATTCTTAACGGGTATGAGATTGAGGCACCTGTGGATGAACAGGTACAAATCTTCTTTGATCTTGCTAGAGGAAACCTCACTCGTGAAGCGTTCACAAACTGCCTTAAAGGACATGTAATTCACAAGGCATGAATCCCGTCTGGAATTTCGCTGTGCCCAATTCCAGCAGGTTATGCGGGTTATGCCCTCGAGAAACAAACGCTATCCCTCCAAAGGGGAATCAGAATTTCAGACGGGAGATTGGTCCTGAGGCAAATTACTGTATTGTATTCCTGGGACACAATACTTATTTTTAAATACCAAAATAGGTATAAATAGAAATTAGGCAATTAACTGACAGGCCTGGAAATGGTATATATTAAATACTTTGATGCACCTAAGTAACTACAATTTAATTTGTTGATTTTACATGAGACCTATTTTATAGCTTCTTTTGGCTAGTAATCTGTGAAATGGTTCGTGATAAAAACGCAGTTCTGGTTCAGTAGATAATAATTTTTTGATCATAGGAGATCGTTGAAATTGAAAGTTAGACATTATGAATCATACTCTCACTAAGAAATTTAAGGAAAATTTCGTAATAAAACCCTTGGTCGAAACCTTTAGCTTCTTTCGGGCATATGTGCGAGATATAGTAACTTTCCTTTTATATGCCACATTTCCCGTGATAATTATTGAAAATATTATTTCTTACTACGCAATTAATTACAGTTTTCCCTTAGAGATTAAACATCTTCCCGTTATTATTCACTTCCTCTATCAACCTATTTACACTGGGGGCCTGATCTATCTTATTTCCAAAATAATTGTAGGAGAGAAATGGAATACAAAAGAATGTCTATTGGTCGGGTTAGGTTGTTGGGTAAATCTACTACTTGTTAATATTATTAGCTCATTAATGATTATCCTTGGTCTCTTCGCCTTTATAATTCCCGGACTATTTATTTTTGCACGACTATCATTAGCAGAATTCAACGTGGTGCTTGATAGGCTTAGCCCTGTAGAAGCCTTATATCGCAGCAATAAAATGAGCAGGACTTTTACATGGCAGATCATTGGCAGTGCACTGCTTCTTTCAGTAATGCTATTAGGATTCCAGCTCCTCCTCCATATTGCAATAGTAACGCTTTCTTTAGAGAATTTATTTACATTCATCGTTACTGAATTACTGATTATTATTTTGTGGTCATCCTTTACCATACTATTCTTTCGTTTTTATGATTTAGCTAATAAGGCTTCACAGCAATCGCATGACCAGGAAAAAATCCAAGAGACACATTTAAGCAATGGCAGCTGATTCCCAGCTTTAGGTGGCCAACCGGTTACTGAGAGGAGAGACAAGAATTGTCTAACAAGGAACATTACCGAAAGTTGGAGCATATGTATGCTTCTGCACCGTGTAATAAATACTATGCACCAACATTACAAGTGGGTGATGGGCATGCAGAGCTGATTATTTCCGTACGGAGTGATTTTTTCCATTCAGGGGGCGCCGTGCATGGTGCAGTCTATTTTAAGGCGCTCGATGACGCCGCTTTTTTCGCTGTAAGCTCATTGGTGGATGATGTATTTGTGCTAACTGTTTCGTTCAACATATATCTCACCCGACCCATCTCAGAAGGAAAAATGAAGTCAATTGGTCGAGTTGTTCACCGCTCACAACGTGTCTTTGTGGCTGAGTCTGAGGTAGTTGATTCCCGTGGACGGGAAATTGCCCGGGGAAGTGGAACTTTTATGCGAAGCACTATGCGTACTTACCAGTACGCCGCAATGACGAAAGATGAAGCGTAACGCAGCCCTTCGACTTTGCTCAGGGCCGTGAGCCTGTCGAACGGCAGTTGGACTTTTTACGAAGTCGTCAATAATTAGATATTTACGTGACAAATGAATATTCCTATATACCAAATTGATGCATTTTCAAGTCGAATTTTTTCGGGTAATCCTGCTGCTGTATGTCCTCTTGAAGAATGGTTAGAAGATTCTCTCCTGCAGCAAATTGCTCAGGAGAATAACCTTTCTGAAACAGCCTTCTTTGTTCCTGAGGGAGGTGGCTACCATATTCGCTGGTTTACCCCTGTTGCTGAGGTTGATTTATGTGGACATGCTACCTTGGCCACAGCGTTCGTGATTTTTCACTATTTTGATACATCAAGCGGTAAAGTTAGCTTTAGCTCAAAGAGTGGAAGACTTGCTGTCGTTAAAGAGCACGAATTACTTTCAATGGATTTTCCATCGCAGCCACCTGTACGATGCGAAGCGCCCAAGGAGTTGCTTGATGGTATTGGTAAAGAGCCATTAGAGGTGCTGTGTTCAGAAGATTATGTCGCTGTGTTTTCAAGGGAGAATGACATCATAGAGCTGAATCCGGATATGGCAATACTCAAGAAGTTAGATTTGCGAGGGGTTATTGTTACTGCTCGAGGAAAGAATGTGGATTTTGTATCACGATTTTTTGCACCAAAATTTGGGGTTAATGAAGACCCTGTTACAGGATCTGCTCACTGTGCTTTAACGCCATATTGGTCCAATAAACTGAATAAGAAAAATTTGCATGCGTATCAGGTGTCACTACGGGGTGGGGAGTTATTTTGCAAAGATAACGGTAACAGGGTTATCATATCTGGCAGAGCTGTTCAGTTTATGAAAGGTAGTATCACTATAAATACTTAATAAGCAGAGCATTTTATTGTTTGCATTGTGCATAACCGAGAAGGATCTATGATGGTCATGAAGTCTTATCTGTCGTTCCAAGGCTCTCGGCCTGGTCTTTTCTACGACTTATCTGCAGGGGAGTTTTGCCCTCTTCCCGCTTCCGGCGGGATTTCCCCCACTGATAAGTCGTGAAAAGAACAGCGGCCTTCCACCAGTCACTTCAGAAAAGACCTCATGACCATCCCGATATTACAAACTATTTCATGCTCTCATTAGTAAGGTTGTGCCGAAGATAACCAATCATTTTGTTTGTGGTATCTAAGCAGGGTTAGATAGTTTTTCAAATTCGAGGATAAACGAGAAATGGCAAAACATATCGGAATTGTAGCATGTAGCGCTGAGGGAGCAGCTCTTTGTTATAGAACTATTTGTGCAGAGGCGCCAGGTGAAATGGGTGAACATAGACATCCAGAGATTACTATGCACACTCACCCGCTTTCTGAATATATGGTACATATACGTGCAGGAAACTGGGATATGGTTGCACAACTTATGCTTTCCTCGGCCCGGAAAGTTGCACAAGCAGGAGCTGACTTTGCAATTTGTCCTGATAACACCATTCACCAGGCATTTGATCTTGTAACACCCAAATCACCCATCCCCTGGCTACATATTGCAGAAACAGTTGGAGAGCAAGCCAAGAAGAAGGGATTTACACACCTTGGAATATTAGGGACAAAGTATCTTATGACCGGGCCCGTGTACCCTGATGCCCTTAAGAAGTTTGGTATTGTCACTGAGATACCGGGGGAAAAAGATCGGGAGGAAATTGACAGAATAATATTTCAGGAACTTGTAAACGGTATTTTTCCTGAAGAATCTCGACTCTATTTCAACAGCGTCATTCAAGCGCTCAAACATCGCGGTTGCAATGCAGTTGTTCTTGGATGTACAGAAATCCCCTTGATAATAGACCCGAATGATTGTCCATTGCCAACATTGGATTCCACGCGTTTACTTGCACGGGCAGCTTTAAGAACTGCGCTTGGGAAGGCGTAATTGATTTCTCTGTCTGGCCAATATCTCGCTACACTCCATACCTAAAGATTTGTTTTTTCTTTGGACTAAAGTTATTTTTCAATACTTTGAGGAGGCCAAAATATGGTACGTGTGATCCTTTTTTCACTGATAATGGTGGCAACAGGGCTGACTTTTGGGTGTTTCGATAACTCTGACAAGGCTCCCCGGGAAGCATCTCAAACACTTGGAGAGGTGGAGCTTTATACTTTTTCACCTGACCAGCAGCATCTTTTAAGCAATCCTCAGCCATTTCGATTATCTCCCCATACATCGCTTAAAGATGCACTCAACAGTCTTGCTCAACATCTGGCTAAGACATATTTTCAAAAAACATATACAGACAAGGTAACAAAAATCCGGTTTGAGATCGTAGGACTAAATCAGGTAGCTATCTCTTCTCGTTCTCTACGCATTGCCACGGTAAATATGGTTGATCCTGATAGGGATGCAATGCGGTATTTTTTTCAAGGCTCTGCCGGTGCACGGACCACATTTTATATGATTGGTGCAACTTTTATGCAGCCCCATTTGAACCCACCTTTATTAGATGGATTAGTATTTCTTTACAATGGTGAGATGCTTACTGAGCTTGATCACATTAACCTATCAGGGATCTTGATTCCACGATTAGTCCAGCGTGTTACAAAACGAGCCATCTATGGCATCAAGAGGTAAATTTTATTTCAAGTCGAAAAAACCTCGCCTATTATATTCAATGGGTAACTTCTCAATAAGTCCGGGTAATAGCTCTGGATTTCCGCCTCCGCAGGAATGACGATCGAAGATAAGTTTCCGTCATTCCTGCGAAAGCAGGAATCCAGCGCTGCATGTGCGCCGCGTGTGCTGCGGGGAGCTTCATTTTGGACAATTTCAGGGGCTGAGCCTTGAGTATTTTACTGGATTTTTATCTCAAATATATTACCGGAATTGTCTTTTATGAATAAAAGGTAATCTTTAGATTCCCTTTTGATCTTTGTGACAGGAAACCCCATGGATTTTGCTTTTTTGATCATGTTGTCCCTGTTTTGAACAGAAATGCAAATGTGATTGTAAACAGGCTTTTGCTCTTTGTCTGTCAGAAATAATTCTATACCAAGATCATCGCTGGAAAAATACCTAACGGGAACTGTGTTGTTTATGCCAAATATTTTCTCAGATAAATCGTCAAAAAGGTCAAATTTATTTATTTCTTTCAGCCCAAGCAAATCTTTATAGAAAGCCTGTATATCGCTTTCCTCATTGATTGTTATTCCAATATGCTCAAACATAATTACCTCAATTTATTGAAGGTGGCGATATTCAGTCGTACGATTATTTTTATATGAAAGAAACTTGATGGTCTCGTAAAAAGTCTCAATAACATGTCATTTCGAGCGAAGCGAGAAATCTTACCAAGGTAACATGCTGAAAACACAAGATTTCTCCTTGCAGTCGAAATAACAGATTCAACGAATATCACTTTTTACGAGTTCATCAAACTTGACACTGGAAACTTGAAACTGGATAAAAAGGCATCCTAAATCCTGAATTTAAAGATTCACAAATAACAAAAAGCTCTTTCATTCTTCGTTGTGCCCGCAGGGCATGGAGGTTCATTCAAAAATGCTGTCCTTTGATTTTCAAATCATTTTGATTAATATAGCTAACACCTGCCATCGCCGATTACCAGAAGCAGCAATGCTTTTGCTTTCAGGTGAATACCTCTGTTAGTTATAATCATAGGGGAAAAGATTGCCGTATACCAGTAACGAGCATTTCGACTGACACAACTGTTAGCAACATACCCATTAGACGTTCAATGGCTATTAATATCCTGTTACCGGCAAGTCGAGCTATTCTCTCTGAGAAAAGAAGAATTGCGCTTGACATTACCCAGGCACATATCAAAGACACCAGCCACTCAACCCAACGTGATGGTTCACGAGCCATCATTAGTATTACTGCTGCAGTTGCTGATGGTCCTGCCACAAAGGGAACTGCAAGAGGAACAATAAGAGGCTCTCCTTCTGTACTATTGGCAAATATCTCTGTAGATCCTGAGAAAATCATCTTTATCGCAATTAAAAAAAGGACTATACCGCCAGCAATACCCAAAGAAGACTGAGATATCTGCAGAAGTTTCAAAATGTATTTTCCTGTAAACATAAATATTATTAATATTATTAATGCAATTAATAATTCCCGTATAATAATTGCGCTACGCCTATCAGGGTTGACGCCTTTGAGAACACCCAAAAAACAAGGGATATTCCCAATAGGGTCCAGGACAAGAAATAATAGGAAAACAGAAGATATTACAGACATAGTTTTCTTTCCATATCAGCTCACAACGGCGTTGTCCTGCTGGTGTTGAGCGGTAGCGAAACACTCAATGTCCAGCACATGATTATTTGATAAACGATAATTACATTTAGATACCCGAAATCTCAACCTTTTTCTTGATTGATCCAATAATGTCAAGGCTTAATTTAAAGTAAGCGTTCACAGGTTCCGGGTTCAACGTTCCCTCCGGGCCGTAGGCCCTCTGGGCCGGAGGCAGGGTTAGGGACAAGGATAAAATTAAAGACCCGAAGTCCTCGTAAAAAAAAAGCTGGTTTTGCCAGATATTTGCCAATGCGCCGCCAACTTTCAGATTGGGAATGACGAAGCCGGGCGTTTCTCACATAAATACGCCTCCAAAATGGAGTCCGGGGACGAGAATGGAACCTGCCGGAGGCGGGCAAGCCTTGAATCCCTGAACCTTTGAACCCGTGAACGCCTACGGGATTTTTTACATCTTCTGTAAAATTTTAAATATACATTTTTGTTGTTCATGTGATATCCATATATTGTGAAGGGGTATAGAATCATGATTATCACCACCTGGAATGGGAAATCCTTTGATACAGATAAAGATTTGACTGAAGCTGAACGACATATAGTCCAAAAGCTGTTTGCCTGGGAATCGCTGGTTACCAGTCTTGAACAATTCAGGGAGAAGAAAAAAGATTCCCTACTAAAGGGTTGGAATAACTTGGGGCCGGTCACTGAAAGCACTGCTTTAAAGGCTATCATACAAGACATTGAGAAGAAGGTTGTGACACGCTTGAAAACAGAGCAAGGCTAGATAAAAGTTCTATCGAATCTTTGCCTCAAACCGACGATTTGATGGAGTAAATATCACATTACTTGAGGCGAATCAATGTTGGTTTCGCCCGTCCCGATTGTATCGGGACAGGCGGGTCTGGCGGATAAATGTAAAATTGTTGACTGGAAGAAAAGGCTCTGATAGAAGGGAAAATCAGAGCTGAGGAGCTTCGCCCCCATTAGAGTATTGGCTTCAGTGAAATATAAAAAAGTTTCACGGGAATAAAAATAAGGGAATAATGTTTTTGAGGAAGGCAAAGCTTGAATTCTATGAATAGTTTTTTGTTATCTCTCAACTGACAACGAACAACGTGCAACGGACATTATTAGAAGGGAGACTATTTTGCAATACAAGGCAGTAAAAGGTTTCAAGGATATACTTCCTTATCAGGTAGGAACCTGGAATAGGATTGAATCAGAGGCGAAGCGAATATTTGAACTCTTTGGATATAGGGAAATTAGGATCCCGGTCTTAGAAACGGCAGAACTTTTTGCTCGGGGAATAGGTCAGGACACTGATATCGTTTCTAAGGAGATGTATACATTGAAGGACAGGAAGGGTAACTTTCTGGCCATGAGACCGGAGGCAACAGCATCGGTATTAAGGGCCTACATAGAGCACAAACTGTATAATGTTTCTCCCGTACAGAAGTTATTTACCATGTTATTTACCATAGGGCCGATGTTTAGATATGAAAGACCCCAAAAGGGGAGAAGAAGACAATTCCATCAGATAAATGTTGAGATTATTGGAGACCCAGGCCCCAGATCGGATAGCGAACTGATATTTATGATTATGTACTTTTTTTCCTCGCTTGGGCTCAATGATCTTGTCCTCAATATTAACTCTCTTGGTTGTCTAAAATGTAGGGGTCCATTCCGAACTGAACTTAAGGCCTATCTTAAGAGATATTATTCACAACTTTGCCCTGATTGCCAGAAGAGGATGGAGACAAATCCCTTAAGGGTGTTTGATTGCAAGGTGGAGACATGCAATCAGATA
>JAFDHR010000157.1 GCA_019308645.1 Deltaproteobacteria bacterium | reverse complement strand
TTCTTTGCTGCTATCATTGTTGTCATATGCCTGTACAGGGGTTTTCAGGTAGGAGGTGAGATTACAAGGCTACCGAGAGCTATTTCTAAATCGGCTATGGATTGCTTTCTTGGGTTACTCATAATTGATCTTATTATATCCGGGATTTTTTATTTATGATGAAAAATATATTAGAATGCAGAGGAATAGGGTATAGAATAGGCAAAGATGTTTTTCTTGAAGATATTCATTTTACCCTATCTCCTGGCCAAAACGTTGTGCTTTTTTCAGAATCAGATAAGGCCGCATCATTCTTGCTTCGAATCTGTAGCACCTTGATTAAACCAACAAAAGGCACTCTTTTTATAGAAGGGCTTGAAGTTAATTACAACGACCAGGGAGAATCCCTGAATTTTAAAAGAAGACTTGCATTTGTTGATAAGAAATCCACCCTCATACAGAATCTGAGTGTTTTTGAAAATATTGCATTGGCCAGTATTTACCACGAAAATAGATCGTTAGAGGCGATTCAGATCCGTCTTGATCCTATTATTGAAATGTTTAGCTTGAAAAAGATACTCCATTTACGTCCAGCAGAGGTCGAACCGGCAGCTAAAAGCAGGGTCCTTTATGCGATTGAGGCAGTCAAGGAGCCGGTGTTGGTCATCTTTGATCGTCCGGAGAATGATTTTACTGAAAATAATAGATATTATTTATTTAATATATTACATAAATTGAAAGAGGATAGAAACTGCGGGTTTATAATATATACGAGGAGCAGATCCCTGATAGAAAAGTGGGCAGACGAAATTATTGTTCTGCAAGATGGCTTGATTACGCAACAGGTTGACAAGGATTCTTTTCTGCTGTCAAGGAAGTAAATACTCCCAGAATTTGACATGGATATTATAGTATATCGTTTCATTAAAATATATTCATATCTAATTATTAAAAATGACAAATGTCAAAACCCAAAGTCCAAATCAAATCTAAATTATCAAATGTCAAAAATACTAATCGGTGTAAGTTATTTTGAAATTTGAGCTTTGACATTCATTTGGCATTTGAGCTTTGGCATTTGAATTTTAATATATGTAAATTTTTTAGCGAAACGCACTAATAGTATATGGAAAAGGTTGTTAGTCTCTTGTTAATTCAACCCCATGCTTTTACATAAAGTGTTCTGCCATGGTAGATAGTCATGTGAAGTTAGGGAATAATCAAAGGAAAAGACAATATGGTTCTTAAATTTGGGGCAAAAGAGCAGCTTGTCGGAATTTTTCTTGTAATTACCCTATTCATCCTCACAGGGGCTATTGTTTTTATTGCGCAAGGGAAGAACTGGTTTAAGAAACATGAGCAATACCACACCTTTTTTAAAGAAGGTTACAACTTGAGCCCTGGCGCCAATGTTACGCTTTATCATACAAAGATAGGTAAGGTAGTGAAGGTGAGGTTAACAGAAGATAACCGTGTGAGGGTGGATTTGAAGATACTGGCTAAATATGCGTCAAAGATGAGAGAGGATACCATAGCAACGGTAGAGAGCCCGACTATTATAGGAAGCGAATATATCGCCATTCTTCCAGGCACAACGCAAAAGCCTCTTTTACCTCCGGGTGCAGAGATAATCTCGACAGAAAAGAAGGCATTATCTGATTATATGAAAGAGTTTAAGGTAGAAGAAAAAGTTGAGATTCTCACTGGTATAATGAAAAACATTAAGGAGATCACAGATAGACTTAAAGATCCTGAAGGAGGTCTTCTTGGAGCATTAGATAACATTAAAGAAATGACTGCCAGACTGAAAGATCCAAAGGGAGAGCTATTTACCTCCCTTGACAATATTCGCCATATAACTGAACAACTTAAAGACCCAAAGGGGCAAATATTCGCTTCCCTCGATGATATCCGAGCTATAACTATTAGGCTAAAAGATCCAAAGGGAGAGCTCTTTCAGACCCTTGATAATCTGGCTGCCATAAGTAAAACAATAAAGAAGGGAGAGGGATCAGTTGGAAGGTTGCTGATAAAGGATGATCTCTATCATAAGATAGAAAAGGAGATAAATAAGGTTGATTCTGTCTTGGCTAACATAGAAATTACTACTACAAGAATACCAGTTATCATGGATGAGGCAGAAAAGAGGTTAATAGAAATTAAAGTGCCTTTGACAGGGTTGGATAACATACTGAAAGATGTGCCAGAAATAATGAATACAGTTAAAAGAGAGCTGGATGCAATAAGCGACGTACTTAGTTCGGTGAAAGAGAATTTTCTCATAAAAGGGAATCTGCCGCCAGCCCCAAAAGAAAGAACTATATCTGTCGAAGGAAGAGGAGAGTAAGGTGCGATTCATTGTCCCTATTTTGCTGATTCTTTTTATCCTTTCATCTTGTTCAGCGCCTGAAAAGAAAGCCGGTGGCCAGATGTTGAAGGAGGCAAATAAAAGGATAGAAACAGGAATAAAGGAATACAAGAAGCAATCTTTTTTAGGGGCCGAAAGGAATTTCTACTGGGCACTGGACTCATACATTCTTTTAGACAATCGAGCGGGTCAGGCCTCTGCTTTTCTAAGTTTGGGCACACTATATCTTATGCAGGATAAGATGAAGGAGGCCTTTTCGATGTTTAAAAAAGCTCTGGATATTTCAGTTGAATTAAATAATCAGCCCCTTCGCATTGATGCGTTATCATCTCTGGCAGGTCTTTATCTTCTTACAGAAGAACTCTCCGAAGCCACGGAAGCCATCTCTCAAGGCCTGGAATTGACCAAAGAAGCTGGACTAAAAAGAAGGAAGGCAACACTATTAAACCATTTAGGGAACCTGAAAATAAAAGAAGGCGACCCCATAGAGGCAGAGAAGATTTTGCATGAATCACTTTCTTTAAATGAAGATACAGACAATAAAGAAGGGAAGTCGGCCAACTACTTTAATCTGGGGCTCGTGAACTTAGAAAAAAGAAACCATGAACAGGCAGGCAGCTATTTCAAAAAGGCGGTAACTCTTGACAAGCATTTAGAAAAACCTGGTTTGATAGCAAGGGATCTGGAAAAGCTTGGTGATGTATCAGAAATTATCGGGCAAAAAAAGGAAGCATTCTCATACTACGAGAGATCCCTGCTAATCTATCAGCAACTGAACGACAACAAGGGATTAAAAAGATTATCCAAAAAGATTGAAGATATAAAAAAGCAAAACTAAGCCCATCTATTAGATTTATACTCCTCGGCAATTTCCCTTTTTTTCTCCCGTATCATGTTATCCATGGTCATAATAGGATTACAAAATTCGGTGACCGCACTTCCGACCTGTTCAATTCTATGGCAGTCGCTTTCTCCAGTAGATGGCAGCTTCAGACGGGAGGCTGCTTATCTATTGATAAATGCCACCATCCCTTTAATGCTGTTTTTAATAAAGTATGCCTCCCTCTTTTGTATATTAGATTCCTGTTGATGAAAAGTGCTCAAATGGGAATCTTTGGCAAGAATTTCAGCAAAGATTTCTTCTTCATCAAGATTGAGACCCTTAATCTTTCTGTCTTTTATTATAGTGAGCCAAAACCCTATCTGCTCTTTAGCCATCTGTAGCATAGTAAGTGCATCCTCCAGGAGACCATAATGGCCATAACATATTAATTGAGGCCTCCTTTCGATAACTAGAGAGATAGATTGTAGCGCAATATCAGGCCTAAAAGGAGACGAAGTTGCAGGTCTAATATAATGTTTACCCCCTGAAGGAAGGCTGATACCTGCAACCTCTCCGGCAAAAACAAGGTTTTTAAAGAAAAAACACAGGTGATGGGACGCATGCCCTGGTGTCTCCAACGACTGGATTATACAATCCTTCCATGAGATATCACCTTCAGAGCAAATCTTTTCTCCGTTTACAGGCGATGGCTGGCCATAGGCTCTTGCCAGATCCCCAAGAACATTTACCGAACCTTGCCAGAGTTTTTCTGGATCTACAAGATGGGTAACCGCCTGAGGATGACAGAAAATAACACTATCCGGATAGCCCTTTATTAAATCTCCACATCCACCAGCATGATCAAGATGGATATGGGTGAGAAGAATATAATCAATCCTCTCGATTCCTATGTCTCTTAATGCGTTACGTAAGATATTGATAGTAGTAGAGGGACCGGGATCAATTATTATACCTCGATCTCCCTTCTTAATGATCCAGCTACTGATAAAGGAGGAGAAGCCTGGAAGAGGCAAATCGAGATCAACAAGAAATAGATTTTCAAGAATTTTATGTGTGGCCAATTAAAAGTGCCTAAAGTGCTCTAAAATTCAAAGTGCCTAAAGTTGTATGCGACATTGAAGGCCCATCTCACATCCCACATAACAATATGAAATTCCACAATTCCTAAATGGTAATAGCTCAATAAGCTGTGGCTTTTCACCCCCACCCCAACCCTCCCCCATCCCCGCTACAGGCGGGATCCTCGACAAGGGGGAGGGAGTTTTCTCAATGATGTCAGTCACTTAATCCTCTCTCTCCTGGCGGGAGAGGGTTAGGGTGAGGGGGTTCCCCCGATTTATTGAGCAGATACCCTAAATGTATAAAAAAAGACTGGCAATCAGGAAGGAAATTTGAAGATGGCCATTTCCCCTAACTCCTCTTCGATTCTCAATAGTCTGTTATACTTACATATCCTCTCAGAGCGGGAGAGGGATCCTGTTTTTATCTGTCCGCTTCCAGTAGCTACGCTCAGGTCAGCTATGAAACTATCTTCTGTCTCTCCAGAGCGATGGGAGATAATCGTCTTCCAGCCAATTCTGTGTGTCATTTCAATGGCTTGGAGTGTCTCGGTGAGGGTTCCTATCTGGTTTAGTTTTATCAGAACAGCATTGGCAGAACCCTCTTTTATGCCTCTGTCAATTCTCTCAGGATTGGTGACAAACAGGTCATCGCCTACAATTTGAATTTTATCTCCTAATCTCTGAGTCAAGGCTTTCCAACCATCCCAGTCGCTCTCATCGAGGCCATCTTCAAGAGAAAAAATAGGATAGCGATTAGTCAATTCAGCGTAAAAATCTATCATCATCATGGAATCCCTTTCAGATTGATCAGACATAATAAATTTATATTTACCATCTTTATAAAAGGAGCAGGCTGCTGCATCAAGGGCCAAAACAACGTCTTCACCAGGTTTGTAGCCGGCCTTTTCTATACCATGCAATATCATTTCTATTCCTTGATCGTTCGATGTGAGATTTGGTGCGAAGCCGCCTTCATCACCGACACTTGTTGAGAAACCTTTATCTGAGAGGACCTTTGCCAGAGAATGAAAGACCTCTGCTCCAATTCTTAGGGCATCCTTAAAAGTCTCTCCCGCTTTAGGCACGATCAGAAATTCCTGAAGGTCCAGATTGTTGGAAGCATGCATGCCTCCATTTAAAATATTCATCATAGGCATAGGTAGCCTGCGTGCATTTGTCCCGCCGATATATCTATAAAGAGGCATACCTAAGGAATCGGCAGCGGCCCTTGCTACAGCAAGAGAGACACCTAATAGTGAATTTGCTCCCAGCTTTTCCTTGTTTGGTGTGCCATCGACCTCGATCATGGTTGTATCAATAAGAGACTGGTCAAAAGGATCCATCCCTGTTATGGCTGGACCAATAGCCGTATTAACGTTATCTACTGCCTTTAGTACCCCTTTCCCTGAATATCTTTTTTGATCACCATCCCTCAATTCCAAGGCCTCGAACTTACCAGTAGAGGCACCTGATGGAACAGCTGCTTGGCCCCATAGTGGGATTTCCTCTGGAATCCAGGATCTCTCTTGCAAAGACTATATCGATTGTTTCCATAATATTTCTCCCTATAAAAGTTTAGTTATTTGAAGATATAGATAAACTTTAAATGTAACCGTTCACGGGTTCAGGCCTGCCCGCCGGATGGCAGGCGGGTCAGTTGTCGGTTGTTTTGTGTTTGTGCCTTAATTTTAGGCACTTTAAATTTTAGTCACTTTAGGCACTAAAATTGTTTCACCTCTCCCTGAAAAAGACTTTAATTGGTATTAGATTTAACCCAAATTGCTTCTTAAATTGATTTATTAGATATCTCTTATAGGAAAGGTGAATACTATCCGGTCTGTTAACAAAGAAAATAAAAGTAGGTGGATGAATTGAGGCCTGGGTAGCATAAAAAAATTTAGGCCTCTTTCCACCAATAGATGGTGGGGGATGTCTATTAACTATATTTTGTAATGTCTTGTTGATAGCAGGTGTTGACACATGAGAATTATATTGCACCCAGACTCTATCTATTAACGTAAACAATTTATTGACCCTCTCTCCAGTAAGGGCCGAGATGTTTATTGTTGGTACAAAAGAGACAAAACCCAGCTGTCTGTCAATTGAATTCTCTAAGGATTTAATTAAAGGAGATTTATTTTTCACAAGATCCCACTTATTAAAGGCTATAATCATGCCACAACCCCTCTCAAGTGCATACCCACAAATTTTTGTATCCTGGTCATATATGCCCGCTTGAGAGTCGAGCAAGATAACAGAAATATGGCACCTATTAATTGCCTTTAATGCTTTCAGTATTGAAAATTTTTCAATTTTTTCCTTAACTCGACCCCGTCTTCTAATCCCCGCAGTATCTATTAATAGATAGGATTTTCCTTCTCTTTTAAAGGATATGTCTACAGAATCTCTGGTAGTTCCTGGCAGTTCACTAACAATTAATCTTTCAGATCCAATTATTCTATTGATAAGTGAAGATTTTCCAACATTAGGGCGACCGATGATCGCTATCTTTGTTCGGCCTTCATCTTCTTTGATATGTTCTATAATAGGAAGATCCCCAATGAGCTGCTCCATGAGAGAACCTATCCCATGCCCATGAGCCGAAGATATGGGGAATACCTTGTCAATACCAAAGGAATAGAATTCCATGCTCAAATGCTCATGGTCCGGGCTATCAATCTTGTTTACCGCATACAATACCTTTTTTTGGGAGTACCTTAGAAGCGTGAGCAACTCTTCATCAGCCAACACAGGACCAGTCTTCCCATCAAACAAGAGAATAACCAAATCTGCTTCCTCGATAGCCATCTCCACCTGTTTTTTTACCCTATCTAAAAGTTCCCTTTTATCAGAAGAGTCAAAACCACCTGTATCAACAATAATGAGATTTCTGTCATCCCATTCTATAGTAGCATACAGGCGATCCCTGGTTACACCAGGAATGTTAACCGGTTGAAAAGAGTGGACTTACCAACATTGGGGCGACCAACTATGGCGACGATAGGAAGCATTCTGTGGGTATATATAAAAATGATGAAGATTTCAAGTTGATAAAGATCCAAAAAACACTGAAATAACAGGCATCACAAATCCCCTCTGGATTCTTTATTTCTCACGGGGAAAGATTATGTAGAACTCATTTCCGTTCTCTCGTGGTATGCACCTGACATGCCCTCCATGGAGTTGAACTATATTATACACAAAATGAAGGCCATGGCCTGAGCCACTTTTAATTTTATCTTTTGGAATT